>JAFUZX010000033.1 GCA_017476405.1 Alphaproteobacteria bacterium
GGAGGAAATGATGAGAGGTATTTTTGTTAATTTATTATGTTTATTTTGTATGAATTCAGTAGAGGCTTCACAAAGTATAGTTATTAATAATTCCATGCATGATGATTTGCTGATAGAGGATGTTAATACAAAAGGTTCAATTGTTACTGATGCGTTTCAGTTGATAGATAAGACATTGAAAAGCACAGAGAAAACAATGTTGCACATTAATATTGTATCTCCTATTTGTGATCAACAAGATAATTTTGCTACTTTAAAAATCAAAGATAAACATGTTTTTATAACGTGGGGCAAAGAAGGAGTTAATCTTGGAGATAGTAAGCTTTATGTGTTAAGCGGATTTTATCGAATAACTCAGGAATTAGATGTAAGTGGCAATATTGTTTTTTCATTTTATGATGATGATACAGAAAGTAAAACAGCATTATTGAATGCAGCCAAAGCAAGACTGAAAGTGATTACGACACAACAACAAAAATCATCGAGGTTGGATACTATCAGATATTCAGGTGTTACGGAAGAAGAATTGCAAAGTAAATAAGTTAAGTTGATGAAATCAATTAGTTATTATTTTATGGTTCTGATTTCTTGTGAGTTATCGGCCATGAATGCTACTTTAATAAACGCTGTTTTAGAAGGGAAAGAACCTCTACATATAGTGACTTTAACAAGAGCTCAGGCAAATGAAAAAAACGAAGTTAAACGAGATGATTCAAATTATCTGCCGATTACCGCTTCTGAAGCTGTAACGGTGTTTTCTATAGTCGGCTTATTATTTGATAAGAAGTTTAGTAAAGAAGAATTTGATCGTTGTATAAAACTAGCATATCAACATGATTCTGGCAATTTAGAGGAAATAGAAAAACGTCTTGCTAATCCTTTTGTGCGTAGGCAATTACTGGAAACGAAATTAAAAAGGATAGGAACTAAAGGAGAGAATCTAGATTGGTTGCAAACTAACTATAAAGAAGGTTTGTTGCCATTAGAGGTAAAGGTTGATAAAGAAGTTAGCTGTTTTATTTTAGTAAAGAACGCGCTTTTTGGCAAAAATATAAGCAAGAGTGGTATAAAAGACTACATTTTACCTGAAGATATTAAGTTTGAAGATATTTTGGATGACCAGTATTCTGTTGTTTTGGGAAAACAAATTAGGAATATTTTAGAAAATATAGAAAGTGAAGCAAGGTGTGAGGTAATAAAAGGTTTTCCAGAATTAAGGGGGTACTTAACTTTTAATATAAACGATGTAAATAAAGATTATTCGTCTCTTTTCCAAAAAATGTCAGATCTTTTAAAAGATTACGTAATTGAAGGTAATGTTTTTTTTGTTTCAAACGAACTGTTTTTTGGAAAATCATTTGTATTATCTAATGAGTATAGGCGGTGTATACCGAGATTTATGTCTAATGTGTTGACATGTATTAATTTTTTGTTGGAAGAAAAAGAAGAGTTATCTAATCTATCGAGAATAGTCGAAGATTCTAAGTTAATGGAATTGTGGTCATTGCCTCATCAGGATTATAAAAATAGGATTACGGTCCAAGCTACTTCTGCGGATAAGAAAAACGTACATTCATTTAGAAGTGTATCGTTTTACTGCATTTACAAATATCTTGTTCAAGAATACACAAAAAGGTCTTATTTCAAAGAAGCTGATGAGGTTATTTTAGATGACGGTTATGATTATCTTTTTGGAACGCAAACAGATTATTCAGATAAAATGAAAGATTTTTTGCCATTTATCTCTACTCAAATTTGTTTTGATCTTTCTTCTGGTGTACAAAAAGGACAGAAAGGAACACCGATACATGTTGTACAATCTAATACGTTAAGTGTATTAGATAATTTGAATCATATTCCAGTAGGAACGCAATTTATTATTCATGCGGATCCTTTTTGGCAAGAGTTGTTACAGGTATATCAGAGTTCTTCTATTGACTTATCTGTAGACCAACCGAAACCAGAAAAGCAAGATAGCTATTCTTCTTTACCTCCAGTAGAAACTATTACTTTTTATATAGATAAAGGTAAGTATAAAGAAGCTTATACTATTACCCATTGGATATTAAATAAGCATTTGCTGAAAAAATAATAATGGCATTTTTATTCTTAACATTTCATTAACTTTTCTGAATAAGTTGAAAAATAGCTTTAAAAAAATCTTAACATATTCTGTTATGTTAGATTTTTTAATGAGATAACATCAAATCATTTCTTTTTTCCGCTTGCCTGAGCACGAGCGGATTATTCACTCACTTTTAACATAAGCTGGAACAGCGTCAAGTATCTGCCCGCTCCATTCGCGCCAGTGGGCGCTCCCGTGTTGATACTGGACTACGTTCCTGCGCTTCTGTTTTTGCTCGCTCGTTCCGCTTCGCGCTCAGTTGCGGAAAAAAATGTTGGTTTTTGAGCGTTTGGCAAGTAGGTGTAGTTATGAATAAGTACTCAGATAGTATTGCAGACATGTTTATTAAGGCAATGGAGGAGGGGACAGTCCCATGGCAAAGACCGTGGAGCAGCAGTGCTTTATCTCCGAAAAACGGAATTACGGGACATGAGTATCGGGGAATGAACGCAATTTTGTTGTCGATTGTCCCACATGATGACCCACGCTATTGCACTTTTAAACAAGCGTGTGACGCAGGCTATACAATCAAAAAAGGTAGTAAAGGGCACTTAATCAAATACTGTTGTTTCTTATCAAATGAGAATGAGGAAAACAACGAGGAAGAAAAGGTAGTTTTTATGCAAAAGTATTTTCATGTGTTCAATTTTGAAGATATAGAAGGAGCGCCGATTTTGGAAATACCAGAGGAAAAGAAAGAGTTTAATCCGATTATTAAATGCGAAGAAGTGTTACGCAATTTCGATGTACAAATAGAAGAAAGCAAAATCGGAAATAAGGCATTTTATAATTGGTCAGCGGACAAAATAGTTATTCCAGACAGACACCGCTTTGTTAATGAGCTTGCGTTTTACCATACAGCATTTCATGAAATAGCACATGCTACGGGAGCGGCTAAAAGATTGAACCGTGATTGCGGAATATTCGGTTCGAAAACATATGCTTTCGAGGAGCTTATCGCAGAAATTACAAGTTTTTTGGTCGGTCGTGCTCTTGGTTGCGGAAGTACTCCCAAAAAAGAAAGTGTAAGTTATGTTGCGAGTTGGATTAAACAGTTGAAGCAAGATAATCGGCTGATTTTCAAAGCTTGTAAACTGGCTGAGCAGGCTTGTAATAGGATTTTAAATCCGCCTGAGAGCAAGTAACAGTGCGAGAGAGCAGGGAAAATCCCTGCTTTTTTTCATAACAGACTTGTCTTTTTGATAACTTTTAATTATGATTCTAATTTTTAGAAGCTTAGATATAGAGGCGCTTTTGTATAAGATATTCTTTTATAAGGACAGGACAGGAAGGGAAGGTCATCATTAGTAGATTATCTTACCGAATTATCTGAAAAACATGATAAAGACAGCAGAGTAAAATTTAACAAAATAAATGATTATATCGATGCGTTATCAAAGTATGGTACACGAGTAGGGGAACCCTATGTTAAACATCTAGAAGGCGAGATATGGGAACTTAGGCCTCTGCGGGACAGGATATTGTTTATAGGTTGGGTAGATGATTCTTTTGTGTTATTGCACCAATTTATAAAGAAAACACAAAAAACACCTACAAGGGAAATTGAAAAGGCTAAAAGAGAATTAGCAGATTTGAAAAAAAGAGGAACTGAAAATGAAAAATAAAAATATCAGTAGAAATCCAGCAATTGCTTGTTCTTGGGAGGAACTAAAAAAAGAACTTCTTACTCCGGAAGAAATTACTGAAATGGATTTGCGTGTACAGTTGATTGGTGCAATGATTGAAGCCCGACAGAAAAAAGGACTTAGTCAGAGGAAACTGGAGGAATTAAGCGGAGTAAAACAGCCGATTATTGCTCGTATGGAGAAAGGGAGCACTTCTCCACAACTCAGCACATTTTTGAAACTTTTGTACGCATTGGGGAAAACTCTGAAAGTAGTCGATATAAAGCGAGGTAAAACGATTTAGGATTTTTTCTTCGCAAGTAGCAAGTTGCCGTAAGTTTCAAATTCACGAATTTCTGCGCTGGACAATGTATCGGGAAGGGACTCTGTACATTTTGCAAGAATTCCAAGCAAAACGGCAGCTTTTGATTGATGTTCGCCCTGTAAATCGTCTCCGAGTTCGATCTCACAAAGCGAGGGCAGGGGAGTCAATTTCAGCAGGCCACCCATTTGGATTAAAGTTCGAGTTCTTGTTTTTCGGTTGCGATTATTTTGTTTTTTTTCAGCGAATTGCAACGCCGCTTTTTCAGAGCGCAAACGATTTAGTTCAATTTCGATGTCTGAGAATTGTCTAGAAAGTTTACTCATCACAATTTCAGGAGATTTTCTTTTATAGATTCATAAAAATTTTTATCCATATATTGATATTCAGAGAAATGCACAATAAATGGAATATCGGACTTATCAATTTCTTCTTTGATGATTTCCAGTGTTTCTGCAGAAATATTGCCTTTAATTAACACATCCAAATCGGAATTTTTCTGAAAAGTTCCTTTGATTCGTGAGCCGTAAGCGTAGAATTCTACTTGTTGATTCGTGTATTTTTGTAAGATTGTGCTGATTATTTGAAAATATGGTTCTTGTTGAAATTTATCGTCCAATTTTTGCATTAAAAATCGACAATCTTTGATGAAGTTCGGAATTAATTTAAGCAGATCGCGCGATTTTTCGATATTGTACTTGTGAACAGTATTGTTTCTTTGCTGATAATAATTTTTCCAAACATTCCACGATCGAATAAATCCGTAACTGTCCATTAGCCGAAAAATATTATTAACAGTTAGATCGCTTTCATCCTTTGCATACTCATTTTTCAGAATTTTGCGCATTAATTTTATCGCTGTTTCAAGAGTATATTCGAAACGCTTAATACAAGAATCGGCGAAAATACTTTTGAACTCAAGATTTTTGTTTTTACTATATTTCTCTTGTGCATCTTCGTGACTTGTCAGAGATTCTTTTAAAGAATTTATGTTCATAATTATTTTGTCCCATCAATTAAAGCTTCAATTTTTTTTAACAGCACATTTTTATCAAGATTAAATGCTTTTTTCTTTAACAGAAGTTTCGCGATATCTTTTGATATGTTTTCGATATATTCATTTTCTAATTGTTTTTGTTTTTTTTGCAATTAAGCGATTTTTTCGTTTATCAGCGAGATTTTTTCAGAGTTTTTCATTTTTTTAATCCTCCAAATAATTTATGCACTTTTCAGCCAGAAAATGGATGATGTTATTTGCGTTACAAGTATCGTAGAAATCAATCATTAACGTATTAAATTCCAAAATATCAGCAGATTTGATGTTAAAAATTCCGATGCCTTCGTTAATTAAAATTCCATTTACGATTATTCGAAAAGTTCGTTTATTACCATCCCAATAAAATTGATTTAGACTACCCCAAAGAAAGAGTCGTATAGCTTGTTCAACTGGTGTATAATTATCAATTATCGTATGAATTTCTTTTGTAAAAGTGTTTTCAAGGTCATTATATTGTGGTGCGTTATAGTTTTTTGTTCCGGCTATTTGTACAGGGCCATTGCGAAATTTCCCGGCATATAAAGCTTCATTTTTAGCAATAGCATCATTGATTTGATTGAAGATTTTTGCAGATGGTACGAACTTATTATTTTTGATCTGTTCTAAAAGAATCATCCATGCGTTTTTAATATTCAGAACTTGCTCAACATCAGTGATTTTGTGTCCTCCAATCGTAATGCCATCCAACAGAGTTTTTACTTCAGGAAAAGTAAGCGGATTATTTTCAAGATGCGCAGTGTCGAAAACATACTCAGGCAGCATTTTGTAGGCAAGCATTATCGCTTTTTTCTTATTACAAACTTTTACTTTATTTTCAATTTTATAATCATATTCAAATAACATATAGTCCTCATTTTTATAAAGATAAATGTATCATAAAAGGAAGAAATTATCAAATAAACAGCCAAAATGTAGAGACTAAAAAACAATATCCACAATCACGAGCGAATGCCGAAATGAGCAAGTGCGCACTTATGCACCCTCAAAAATTTGATGGTGAAAAAATTGCCTACAGTGTTTGTTTTGCTTTGGTAGTTATGTTATTTATATATGAAGATAAGTAGATCGAAAGAATAGATAATAGATGGCCATATATCATTTACATAGTGGATTTGTCAGCAGAAGTAGTGGACGTACTTCTGTACAATCTGCAGCGTATATATGTGGTGAAAAATTGCACGAAGATTACCGAGACCAAATTGTAGATTTTACAAGAAGATCACATGATGTAATTAGCTATAAGACGATAGTTCCAGATAATTGCAAGTATAGGGGATTAACTATTTGGAATGAAATTGAAAATTTTGAAAATCGTTATGCTGATAATTTTTTCAAAAACGAATTTGCACGAGAAAGATTTAAGGAATCAGCACAAACAGCTCAGACTTTTGTTGTAGCGTTACCAAATGAATTAGGCGGAAAAATCGGAGAGGAATTAGTCGAAAAATTTGTAGAAACGAGATTTATAAGCAGAAATTTGGTAACTACTTATGCGATTCATAAACCTTCAGGGACTTGGCATGAGCAA
>JAFUZX010000034.1 GCA_017476405.1 Alphaproteobacteria bacterium
AGAAAAAAGAAAGAAAGAAAAAGTTCATGTAATTGCTCCTCCTGAAGAAGTACTTTCAATCAATGAAATGGATTCAGATGGAGTTCTTTCAGAAGAAGAAAAACAAAAAATAAACAACGCTTTTGATGAACTTATACCTGAAAAAGAATATAAAATTCAATATGTAAAAAATGAGAATCAAAATAAACCTGAAACAAAGAAATCTGAATATATAGTAAAATCAAAAAATATGAAAATTGTAGAAGAAGAATCACTGCCACCTATAAAACGCATTGAATCTACAGAAAATACCGAAAGGAAAACAACGAAAAAACAAAAAATAAAATTATCTGATTTAGTTAATAACAATAATAGCGAGGGATATGATTCAACAGCAAATGGTATCAATAGCAATATTATGGTGCAAATCGCCTCCCTCCCGACAAAAAATGGCGCAGAAGTTGAATATCGCAGGATTGCAAATAAAAACAGATTTATCAAAAAATTCGGAAAGAAAATTTATAAAGTCGATTTAGGGGCACAAAAAGGCAGTCGTTACAGAATTCAGATAGGTCCGTTCAGAAACACTGCGGAAGCTCGACAAGTTATATCAGAATTAAAAAATAACGGTTGCTCGGCATATATATCAAGATAAGAAAAATAGAGACATGTCGAAACATATTCCGAGATTTTTTTTGAAAACTGTACCCTCAAATACCATTATAAATAAAGATGATATCTTACAATTATCTCCTCAGCAAATGCATCATGCGATAAATGTATTACGACTAAAAATTGGTGATTCCGTAAAAGTTTTTAATGAAAATATCTGTGAATGGAAGTGCGTTATTTATGATGTAAAAAAATGTCTTGTGCAAGCTGTTTCTAAAATTCCTACTTTCGAAGAAAACATTCAATTGATTGTCTGCTTTTCATTAATACATCCGAATAGAATGTCGTTTTTACTTGAAAAAGTCACAGAACTTGGTGCCACTTGTATAATTCCCATAATATCCCAATACACTCAGCAAAAAACAATCAATATAGAAAGAGCAAAACAAATACTTGTAAGCGCAAGTGAGCAATGTAACAGAATAACCATTCCAAAAATATACGAACCTCAAAAATTAATCGAATTCTTAAATAATTATAGTTATGAATGTAATCTTTTAGTTGCGGATGAAACCTTAAATAATACATCAATTGAACAATCAATTATTTCGGATAGAAAACAATACGCATTTTTAATTGGCCCAGAAGGTGGTTTTTCCGATGAAGAGAGAATAATATTCCGTAAATATCCGTTTATTAAGAAAATATCGCTCGGAAAAAATATTCTCAGAAGTGAAACAGCTGCTTTAGCTCTCGCCTCCGTCATTACTGTTTCACTAAAATAACTATCATAAAATAAATTTTGATAAATCCTGATGCGCAGCTAAATACCCAACTTTTTCCTCAACATATTGAGCATCTATTTGAATGCTTTCCCCACTTTTTTCATCTGCTGAAAAACTTATATCTTCCAATAGCTTTTCTATTATCGTATGTAAACGTCTTGCCCCGATATTTTCTACTTGCTGATTGACTAAAGCCGCCATTTCTGCAATTTTCCCAATACCATTTTCCGTAAAATTGATTTTTACCCCTTCTACTTCCAGTAGCGCATCATATTGTTTAATGAGACTGCTTTCTGTTTCTTTTAAAATTCTCACAAAATCATTTTCAGATAAATTTTTCAACTCTACACGAATAGGTAATCGACCTTGCAACTCAGGTAGTAAATCTGAAGGTTTTGATATATGAAAAGCACCAGATGCTATAAACAAAATATAGTCAGTTTTTACTGTTCCATACTTCGTTGTAATTGAACAACCTTCTATTAACGGCAACAGATCCCGTTGAACACCTTCACGACTTACATCTGTCCCTGAAGAATTTCTTGCGCAAATCTTATCTATTTCATCAATAAAAACTATTCCGTTTTGCTCAACTGAAAAGATCGCTTCTCTTATAATTTTATCTCTATCTATAAGTTTTTCACTTTCTTCTTGATAAAGAAGCCTACGAGCTTCAGAGATCGTCACCTGTCGCTTCTTAGTTTTCGATATTCCCAGAGCACTGTTCATCATATCAGTTAAATTCATAACTCCGATTTGCCCACCCGGAATATCAAATTGCGGATACTGAATATTATCAGCGACAACGATTTCTATTTCTCTATCTTCCAGTTGTCCGGCATTCAACATATCTCGAAATTTATCACGAGTTTCAACACTGGCATTTTCACCAACCAATGCATTCAAAATTATGTGTTCAGCTTTAACCTTAGCTTGTTCTCTGAAATTTTGTCTATGCCGCTCTTTTGTCTCTGAAACCGCAATTTCAACAAGATCTCGTATAATTTGCTCCACATCACGTCCGACATATCCGACTTCTGTAAATTTAGTCGCCTCAACTTTTATAAAAGGAGCATCAGCTAATCTCGCTAATCTTCTTGCTATCTCAGTTTTTCCAACACCTGTTGGTCCCATCATTAAAATATTTTTCGGTAAAATCTCATCTTTTAACGGAGCGGGAACTTGTTGTCGTCGCCATCTATTACGTAATGCTATTGCAACAGCTTTCTTTGCTTCTGTATGTCCGATTATAAAACGATCCAGTTCTGCTACGATTTGTTTTGGAGTTAATGAAGACATTTTCTCAACCTTTCTCATTTAAAAGTTAATTATCTATTGTAATTTGCTTAAGAACTACATTATGGTTTGTATATATGCAAAGATCTCCCGCAATTTTCATCGATTTTCTTGCTATTTCTTCAGCGGTTAAATCTTGATCTATAAGAGCTCTCGCTGCCGCAAGCGCAAAATTTCCACCGGAACCGATTCCGATTATTCCGTCCGCAGGTTCAAGAACATCTCCCATTCCTGTTAATATTAAAGAAGTTTTCTTATCTACCGCAGCGATCATTGCTTCTAATTTTCGAAGATATTTATCTGTACGCCAATCTTTCGCCAATTCTACACATGCCCTTTGCAATTGATCAGGATATTGATCAAGCTTACTTTCCAAACGCTCAAATAAAGCGAATGCGTCAGCCGTCGCTCCAGCAAATCCCACCAAAACTTTTTCAGATGACAAGAACCGTACCTTTTGAGCATTTGCTTTTACAACGGAATTTCCCATTGTTACTTGCCCATCTCCTGCCATTACGACCTGATTTCCTTTTCTTACAGAAAGAATAGTCGTTCCCATCCATGATGTCATTACAAAATTCCTCCCACATAATTGAAAGATATTATAATAGTTTTTAATTATTTCAATAGCTTGAATTTTCTTTTGAAGTGTATGAGACTATAATATATTAGTTTTAGTTTTTATGTAGGAGAAATATAATGAAGGCATTAATAAGCGAACTTGAGGCTGTTCTGGCTGACACATACGCTTTATTCCTTAAAACTCAAAATTATCACTGGAATATAGAAGGTTGCTGTTTCAAAGAAAACCATGAGTTATTTGAAAAACAATATGATAATTTGTTTGACGCTATAGATGTTTGTGCTGAGCTAATTCGTGGCTTAGGAGCAAAAGTTGACGGAACTTTCAGCGCATTTTCAAAAATCAGCACGATCAAAGACGGAAAAAAAGATCTTTCCGCAGATAAGATGCTGGAAGATCTGGCGAATGATCATGCTGTCGTAATAGAAAAAACATTAAAGAAAGCTCTTGAAGCCGCAAAAAAAGCTGATGATGAAGTCGTTGTCGGATTTATTGCGGAGCGCATGACTTTTCACAGGAAAAATGCTTGGCTATTAAAAAGCTGCAGACATGGAAAGTAGTCTTTTATAAGATATTTTTCGCAAGGGATAGCTATAAGGAGCTATCTCTTTTTTTACACTAAATAATTACACTAATTTTTTATACCACTTCATACTTTTATATCTTTTGTACAATACAGTTAATGAAACAGTAGAACGGAAAATCATAAATACAAAAATGATAGGGGCTGAATGAAGAGTACGCGTAAAAAACATAACCGCAGTTGGAAAAATCACCAATCCCCAAAAACAAATGACATCTACGATAATTCCAAATTTCGCATCTCCTCCTGAAACTAAAACTCCAAAAGTAGATGAAACGAGTGTTTCCAGTATTATCGCTACAGATACAAAAATTAATGCCAGTTGTATTTGCGGATATAAAGCAATAATTTCAGAATTCAGAAAATTTAATAAAGATAATACATCATAAGAAAAGAAAATTAGCGGAATAGTACTTAAAAATCCAAGGAATAAAGATAATATTATGAAAAATCGATATGTTTCTTGCACTGATTTTAAATCATTCCGTCCGATCATATTTGCGCAAATCATTGTTGCTGATCTTCCAAAACCCCCGGAAATAAAGAAGAAAAACATAAATAAATTCAATGCGATATTATAAACTGTAGATGCATCTTGTGAAGTATAACCTATAATTGTCTGCAATACATACCACGCAAGCATTATCACAAAATGCCCAACAGACATCGGCAAACCTATACGATAACAGCCTTTGAATAACTCAAAATTAACTCCCCTACTCTCTAATATTTTAAATTTTTCCCTATTCTTACGACTGAAAAATATCGTAGCTAAAGTTATAACCTGTACGGAATCTGAAATATTTGTAGCAATTGCCGCTCCTTTACATCCTAAACTTGGAATGATATCTGAATATCCGAAAATAAGGACATAGTCTAGTACGATATTTGTAACAGCTCCTACTATAGCTGAACAAGCTATAATTTCCGTTTTTCCTTGCCCTGTAAAGAATGCGGAAAATGCTACACGCAGCGGTGATAAAAAAGCAAAATACATTAAAGTTTGCTGATATGCGATTCCATCTTTTAAAAAATATTCTGGAAGCAGATTAATATAAGGAGAAAAATATCCCAATAACAAAAATAAAGGTATAGATGCCAAAGAAAAATAAATCATCTGCCAAACTGGTGCCGCTAGCATATTATACTGTTTTGAACCATTATATTGACCGACAAAAACACCAGCAGCTCCTGTTATCCCGATAAAAAACAACCCGAGCATCGCAACAAAATTACCGGAAATACAAGCGGCATTCATCGAATTAACGGAATATCCAGCAAGAAAAGACCGATCAATAAGAAACATAACGTTAATTGATATAGTAGATAGCACGACAGACAAAGTTACGCTCATAATACTTTTCACTGAGCTATCTATTATCTTTACCTTTGCTTCTTTTACGCCACTCA
>JAFUZX010000035.1 GCA_017476405.1 Alphaproteobacteria bacterium
TACTATCGAATCTTAGTACATTACTGATACTGCCGACATTTCTAGCAAATTCTGGTAGTATTTTAAATGCCTCGTAGTGACAAAAAGGTGGTAAGCGCAAAACATTTTCCCAAGTTTTCTGGCTCTCCGGTAGACTTGCAAATGCATTAGAATAGTCTCGCGAATCCCGCGAGATTTTTTCTACAAGATTATCGCTGATACTGAATAATCCCGCAAATTCATGACCTAAAGCAACGACGATAGCGCCTGTAAGCGTCGCAAGATCAATAATGGCTTTTGGTTTATACTTATCCTGTGTATACCATAGAGCATCCGCAAGAATCAAACGACCTTCAGCGTCTGTATTTAATACTTCAATTGTTTGTCCAGACATCGATTTTACAATATCTCCTGGACGTTGCGCTGTTCCGGAAGGCATGTTTTCAACCAAAGGCATTATTCCGACGACATTTATCGGCAATTTATTTAATGCTACAGCGTTTAATAAGCCTAATACAGCACCTGCTCCTGCCATGTCATGACGCATATCTTCCATATGGTCTGATGGTTTTATACTAATTCCTCCACTATCAAACGTTACACCTTTTCCTACAAACGCTATAGGAGCATCGTTTGGATTTTTACTGCCATTCCAGCGTAAAATAACCATCTTCGGTTCATGTTCACTTCCTTGAGCAACACCAAGCAAAGCATTCATACCGAGTTTTTCCATATCTTGTTTATTTAAAATTTCAACATCTATACCAGCTTTAAATAATTCTAATGATTTAGAGGCAAACGATTCCGGATATATGACATTTGCAGGTTCAGCGACAACCTCTCGAGTTAAGAAAATAGCTTGTGATAAATTTTTATATGTTTCAAAGTCTTTTTCTGCTGCAGCGATATCAGAAACTATACATTTTATATTTTTCAAATTTACGCTTTCATCTTTTTTACTTTTGTATTTATCAAAACTCCATGATTTAAGCAGAGAACCAAATGCAACTATCATATGCGATCCAGCGTTTTTTCCCTTTATATCTTCATCATCTATAGCAAAAATACAATCCTGCCCTAATTTGCTGGCAGCCGTATAAATTTCAGCACCAAGCCTTTGCAATTCATAATTTGAAAATACTTTATCACGAGAGCCTAATCCGATAAGTAATACATATTTGCGATTATCATTTGAAGAAACAAACGAAGTTGTTTCAAATAATTTTCCGGAAAACTCTATTTTTTCAACATTTTTAGCAATTTCTCCGGAATTATCCATTTTTTTTGCGCTAGCGGATAATTCACCATTATCATATACACCAACAACTAAATTCGCTCCCTCTTGAAACGCATCGACAAAAGATATATCAACAACCATAAAACATCTCCAAAATAAAACTGAACAACTTATATAAGCATAACTTTATTTGTTGCGGATGTTAATCCTGATTTATTGAAAAAAAATTAACAATAAAAATCCTATTTTTTTTGCTTTTCATACGAAATTTTAACATTTTGCTGATAAGGTAATAGTAAGTAGAAAAACATAAACAGTAGTGATGTAGGTGATTCAAGAGAGGTAAAACAGCAATGAAAAATATACTTAATATATGCGGAATTTGTGCGATATTTTTATTGCAAGATTCATGTTTCGCAAGAACAATGGAAGAATTAAAAAATTGCGTTTGCGTTCAGGAATTTGCTGAAAAAATACATAACCAAGCTAGAAGTGACAGAGATTGCGCAAATTTAATAGAAGAAATATACAAATACAGTCATGGCCTTGATACAGAAACTACATCTTCGAAAAAAAGCTCAAATAAAAAACATTATCGGGAAAGTATAACTAACTATGATGATGATATAAATCGAATTGATGATTATTATAATAACTCAACAAGAAACAATCGTAATGATAGGAATATCTCAAATCAATACGATAATTATTCCAACTATAATGGAAATCGTCGAAACAGTAACAAAAAGAACCGAGAAACAAGAGATCAACAATTGGACAGAAGTTGGATGAATGAGATGGCATTACTGAATATTTCTGAATTTATAAAAACCGATAGTTTTAAATCACTTAATTTATTAGCGCAAAATGATAAATCTTCTTCTATAACTAAAAATACTCAGAAAATTGAAGATATTGATAAAAGAAAAATCAGACAAAGTGTAGATAAAGTACGATATCGAATAACGGATCAAAATTCCAAAGAATTGCGTCAAGAATTAGAACGGTACAGACAAATTTTTGCTTAAAAATTCAATGCGAAATTTGTAAATGCCTGAAAGGTTCTTTTGCGTAATTCGTGCCTTTCTTATTAATATATTTTCCGAAAGTTTGTGAAAATACATTTTCTACTTTTAATATAAATCTCATAATTCTTTGATGTACAAAATCATGCGAAAAACATGCTTTTTCCTCTATAGATTCATGTAATAATTTATGATTTTTACTTGATAAAGGTGAAATATTCCACCATTGATTTATTCCACCAGCATTAATTGGTATTACATGATGTGCTTCATATGTATGTTCTTTTATTACAATAATCTTATTTTTTTCTCTTTTTATTTTCATTATAGTTTTCGGCCAGGATATTTTATATTTTGCTTCCCATTCCTGTTTTAGCTTGCGTTTTTGGGAACTAAATTCTGATCTTACTTTCTGCCGTTCTTTTTGAAGAGGATGTTTGTTATTATTTGTAAGATAAAATATTGATAGTTGCGATATCTGTTTATCCTTAATCTTATGTACCGAAAGCAATTGTAATTTCTTTATATACAAATCTATCGCTTCTTTATCATCAATTCCACAAAATAGTACAAATACTCCAGCTAATACTAATAATAATAGATTGTATTTATTTATTCTTTTGATTATTGATGAGTAAAAATATTTTCTTTTGTTATATAACGATGAATCGATTTTTTTATTGCGTTTCAATATATCTCCTACATATTATTAAATAATATAAATCATAATAGATTTAATTGTTCAATTTCTTTCTTGGGGTGTTCTCTTTTCTTAATTTTATTATAAAAATTATATTTATTTCGTAACAATGATATTTTTTCAGAGAAATTTTTCAAATATTTTTTATCAACATAAGCTCCTCGATAAAGTGGTTCAATTTTCGAACGTAAATTCGGAAATAGCTTATCGATATGATTATAAAAATTCTTTTTTGTTTCGCCACGTAAATGCATTATTGCGGGAATAATAAAATTTGCGCCGTTTTCTTTGCTTATTTGAAAAATATTACTCAAATTCGCTATATTATCAGTCAGATATGGAATGATCGGCATCATAAGGACACCTGTATCAATTCCTCGTTTGGTGATTTCAGAAAGCATTTCCAATCTTTCAATAGTCGGAGCTGCTAAAGGTTCGATTTTATTTCGTATGTTTTCATTAATTACCGAAGCAGAAACTCGTATTTCTACAAAGGCACTTTTGTTTAACTCTTCAAGCAAATCTAAATCTCGCATTAACAAAGTTGATTTCGTTGTTATAATCATCGGATTTTTGTGCCGAATAAATGTTTCGATAATTTTCGGCATCAGTTCATATTTTTTCTCAAGTGGTTGATAAGGATCAGTTACTCCGCACAAATTTATTGCTCTAGGTTCCCAATTGCGTTTTGAGAAATCCGTATTTAACGCTTCTGCAACATTTGTTTTTACAATTATATCGTCAAAAAATTGATCTGATTCCAAATACTTATGCGAATATTGAGCGAAACAATAAATACATTTATGCTCACAGCCTCGGTAAAGATTTATATCCCAATTTGTACTGTAAGCATGATCATGATAATGAATAACTGATTTAGCAAAAGTTTCCTTTACTCGCATAATCTTTCCCGAAGTCTAGTAAATCTTTTTGCTGTTTTATCATTTTTTACAGCCAGAAACAGTGCTTTTTTACTTCCGATAAGCACAACTAATTTTTTTCCTCTTGTTACGCCTGTATATATAAGATTTTTCGCAAGCATAATATAATGCGCTGTTACGATAGGTATAACAACGACAGGATATTCACTTCCTTGACTTTTATGAATTGAAACAGCGTACGCTAAAACCAGTTCATCTAATTCATTGTAATCGTAATTTACATCACGCCCATCTACATTAACTACAACTCTGTGTTCCTCTGTATCTATTTGCGTTATAAAACCGATATCTCCATTAAAAACATCCTTATCATAATCATTTTTTATCTGCATAACTTTATCGTCGACTCTAAATTTGCGCATTCCGCTGGATATTTCAAAACTATTCGGATTAAGAGCCTGCTGCAGAGCGTCATTTAATCCTAAAGTTCCGACTACTCCTCGGTTCATTGGCGTAAGAACCTGTATGTCAGTCATAGAATCATAACCAAAATGATTTGGAATACGTGATGTTACCATAGATAATATTTTTTCAAGAACTTTATCAGACTCATTTTCTTCGACAAAATAAAAATCGCTGTTTTCTCCATTATCTATAATTGGAAATTTCCCTTCATTAATTCTGTGAGCATTCAAAATAATATTCGATTTACGTGCTTGACGAAAAATTTCATTCAATTCAATTACCGGAAAAGTGCCTGAATCAATTAAATCTCGTAATACGCTTCCTGCTCCAACTGAAGGTAACTGATTTATATCACCTATAAAAATTACGGTTGCAAATTGTGGGATAGCTTTTAATAAATGATACATCAACATCGTATCGATCATTGAAGATTCATCTATTATAATCAAATCACAATCTAACTGATAATCATCATTTTTTTGAAATTTTCCTTTTGCTACATTATATTCCAATAAGCGATGAATTGTTTTTGCTTCTCGCCATGTCGCTTCTGACATGCGTTTTGCCGCTCTTCCTGTCGGTGCGGCAAGTAAGATTCTATTAGTAAATGCTGAAAAAATTTGCAAAATTGATCTGGTAATAGTGGTTTTACCTGTACCCGGCTGTCCGGTAATTACCATAACTTTATTTTGTACAGATGCTCGTACAGCTTCCTCTTGACGTTCAGCAAGAGAAATTGAAAAACTTTGTCGAACAATCTCCATTCCTTGATCAGGATCTATATTCGGCATTCTTTTTCGTGCGTTTTTGATATTTTTTAACATATCAGCTATTTGGATTTCTGCTATATGATATCCTTTCAAGAATACAGCTTGTATTGTATCGCCATCATCATTATTTATATCCTCAATGACAATTTTTTGTTCATTTTCAAGAGATTTTAGAGCCTGTTCTAGAATTTTTATATCCACATTGAGTATTTCAAAGGCCTGATTTAACAAAAGATCTGCTGGATAAAAAGTATGTCCGTCCTCTGTTAATTTAAATAACGCAAACAAAATACCAGCTTCCGCACGCTGTGGTGAATTCGCTTCAAATCCCAATTTTTGAGCGATCTGATCAGCTGTGACAAAACCAATTCCGGAAATATCATAGGCTAAACGATATGGGTTTTCTACGACAATAGAAATTGATTCGTTACCATATTGTCTGTATATTTTACTTGCGTAACTTGAAGAAACTCCGTTTGATTGAAGAAAAAGCATAACTGTTCGGATTTCTTTTTGCTCTGACCAAGCTTTTCCAATCATATCAACACGTTGTTTTCCTATCCCCGGAATTTCAAGTAATCTATCGACTCTATTTTCTATGATTTCAAGAGTACTTTCTCCAAATTTAGCGACAATCCTTTTGGCCATTACAGGACCGATTCCCTTAATTAAACCGGATCCTAAATATTTTGCGATTCCTGCGACTGAAGCTGGAATTGATGTCGTATACGATAAAACTTTAAATTGATCGCCAAATTTCGGATGACTGATCCATTCACCAGACATGTTCAAAATTTCTCCCGGAGTTGGCGATGTGATATTTCCTACCACTGTTACTAAGTCTGTATAACCTTTTACTCGTACACGAGCTACAACATAATCATTTTCTGTATTTTGAAATGTAACTCGCTCTAATTGTCCGCTGAGTTGAGATAATTGTGATACTGTTTTTCGTTGAGCCTGTGCCAATTTTTCAATCTCTTTTTCTATAAATATTGCTGTAATGTTGCCAAAATTTTTTTACTAGCTATTATAGCACAAAAATTCAATCACTGAATCCATCTTCAGTAATCCTATATGCGTTAAACAAATTTTCTCTCTATCATAGTTAATTAAATTATTTTCTCTGAGAAACTGTAACTTGCTTTCACTGATAACTCTATCAATGACATTAGCTGAAATCATTTTATATATATCATTAAAATAAATTCCGTCAACTAAACGCAATCCCATAATTAAAATTTCTTCCAGTTGCTCAATTTCCGTAAGTCTTTCATGAATCACGTATGTATTTTTGTTATTTCGTACCGCTTGGGCCCATAAAAATGGATCTCGAATTTTTTCCGTAGCATGTTTTTGGTTTCCGACTCTAATTCGTCCGTGAGCGGATGGACCAACACCTAAGTAATTTTCATATTTCCAATATAAAACATTATGATGACATTCAAAACCTTTTTTGGAGTAATTAGAAATTTCGTATCGATATATATTGTAATCACGAAGATATTTTTCAATCGCTTCGTACAAACGAATACTTTTTATATCTGAAATCTTTTTAATATTTCCGGAAAGCATTTTATTAAAAAATAAAGTACCTTCTTCAAAAGTTAATTGATAACAGGAAATATGTTTACAGCCGAAATGTATCGCTTGCTTCAAATCATTTTTTAGTGAAAAAATATTCTGAGATTCATATCCATACATAAAATCAAAGCTGAAGTTATTAAAAATTTTTGCGACAATTTCCGCTGCTTCTTTAGCTTGATTAGAATCATAAATTCGTCCGAGGAAACGTAGGTTATCATCCGAAAAACTTTGTATTCCTAATGAAATTCTATTAATTCCGGCATGATAAAAATTTTTCATTTTTTCATTATCAAAAGTTGCGGGATTTGCTTCAAGAGAAATTTCGATGTTATCATTTATTTTATAATTCCTATACAGAAAATCTAAAATTTTTGATACGGTTTTTTCTTCCATTAATGAAGGAGTTCCACCTCCGAAAAATATACTATTTATCTTATTTTTTGCGGAAAAATCTGATTGCGCTAATGAAAGCTTAAGATCGTCTAAAAGCAAATCTCCATATGATTCGAACAATTCTTCGTTTTTTTGAATTGGAATACTCATAAAATCGCAATATGGGCATTTCGATAAGCAAAACGGCCAATGTAAGTAAATTGAAAAATTAGTATCGCTGTTTATAGACACATTTTATCCAAGCAAAATCTGTTTTTGCAGTTCAAAAATTCGCTCAATTCCCTGATGTGAAAATTCAATCATTTCCAATAGCTGCTTACTATTGAACACATTTTTTTCACCCGTCGCTTGAATTTCCACAAGATCTCTCGTATCAATCATTACAAAATTCGCATCAACATCAGCTCGAGAATCTTCTGAAAAATCCAAGTCCAGCAAAACATTCCCATTTACGACACCACATGAAACTGCGGCGACTAGATGTTTTAACGGATTATGCTTAAATCTCATTTTTTTTATTGCCAAACCAACAGCTACACAAGCACCACAAATCGATGCTGTACGGGTACCGCCATCAGCCTGAATAACATCACAATCAATTTTTATCTGTCGTTCTCCGAGATTTTCTAATATTACGGCAGATCGCAATGAACGCCCAATCAATCGCTGGATTTCATGTGTGCGACCACTTTGCTTACCTTTTACGGCTTCTCGTTCCGTACGAATACTTGTTGAGCGTGGAAGTAGCGAATATTCTGCGGAAATCCATCCTGTACCTGATCCTTTCAGGAATTGTGGCACTTTGTTCTCTACTGTTGCTGCGCAAATTACCTTTGTATTTCCAAAAGAAATCAAACAACTACCTTCTGCGTTATCAAGAAAATCAGGAATAATTTCTACTTTTCTTAATTCGTTATTCGCTCTACCGGAAATGCGCATATTAATCTCCCTTATTTTTATTTATGCTATTGCAAAAATTAATTCTTGGAAATAGGTAAATTCAAATTAGAAAGAATTGAGTCTATATTTTTTTCTTTTTCCAAATGAATAGATATTTTTTTATTTCGTCCTTTTTCTCCTGATATGATATCTATATCTGTTTTTGGAATTTTTAGTTTTTTACTGAGAAGATTGATAATAGCGACGTTTGCTTTATTATTTTCGGGAACAGCCGTTACTGAAATTAAAAGTTCATCATTCCTTATACCTCGAATTTCATCTTTTGAAGCTTTTGTTGTCGCTTTTATATTGATAAAGAAGGTCCCATCTTTATAAAAATAAAACAAAAATCACCATTAACTTATAAAACTATTCATAATTTACTCTTTATCTTTTGAAACATCAACACAAGCATAAGTTGAGTGAACTGGATCACCCAACTTATTTAATTGCACAACTAACGAGTAACGTTAATGGCTTCTACAACTTTAAAAACATTTGACAAAGATTTTGCGTAGTCAATTATTTTTTGTTTTTGTTCTTCAGTTTTTGCAGATCCTACAATATAGATAACTCTATCAACAGTCGTAACAGCATATTTTCCTTTTTCTGTCGCTAAATATGCCTTCATTTTTGTTGTTGTTATAGCGTCTCTAATTAATGTTTTCGGTTCGCTGTTAATTTCGATCTTATCTATAAGTTCTCTGTATCCACCGACTTTTTTTATTGCCTTTATCGCTTGATCATGTTGATTTTGACTTCGAACATAACCGATAACTATGATGCGTGCGTCTTGTACAGCTAATTCGATTCGATTTGATAAATCTCCTCCCAATGACTCTAACTCATCATTAATTTTTGATTGCAGTTCAGTGTCGGAAAAAATATATGACATAGTTGTTCCTCCTTTCTCGTGATTATTGTCTGTTACATCAGCAATTACCGGAATTGCATAAAGTCCGAAAATTGCCAAACTGATTTTTGCTATTGATTTATATATTTTCATATTATCCTCCTCTCTTATTACCTTATATTGTCCATAATAGCATATTATTTCAATTAATGCTAGGGTGAGTCCAAAAAAAATTGCAACCACCTGCGGTAGAGTGGATATGTTTTAATAAAATTTCAAAAAAATTGTAATTTTTATTGTTTTTTATAAGTTAATAAACTATGTAATCGAATTTAAATTTATATTACAATCGCATTTGAAATTTTATAGGAGTTATATAATCGTGTCTTTGGAAACCACATTAGATAAAATTTTGGAACGATATGATTTTTTAAAATCAGAAATGCTGAATAATGTAGGTAATGCGGAGAATTTTACAAAATTATCAAAAGAATTCTCAGATCTTGAGGAAATCGTTAATATTACCAATCAATATAAAAAATCGATAAAAGAACTTGCTGCGTTGGAGCAAATTATAAATGATTCGAATTCAGAAAAAGATATGATAGAACTCGCAACTGAAGAAATAAAAACTCTGAAAGCATGCATTCCGAATTTAGAAAAAGAAATAAAAATTTTGTTACTTCCGAAAGATATCAATGATGAAAAAAATGCTATTATAGAAATCCGAGCGGGAACAGGTGGAGATGAAGCCGGATTATTTGCCGCTGATTTGTTCCGTATGTATCAAAAATACGCTGACTATAAAGGTTGGAAGTTTGAATATCTTTATTCACACGAATCAGGAATCGGAAGCATAAAAGAAGCTGCCGCAAGTATTTCCGGAAAAGGTGTTTTTTCGTACTTGAAATTTGAGTCCGGCGTGCATAGAGTACAACGAGTTCCGGTTACTGAATCAGGCGGACGTGTTCATACTTCTACGGCAACAGTAGCGGTTTTGCCGGAAGCTGAAGAAGTCGACTTAAAAATCGATGATACTGATTTAAAAATTGATGTCATGAGAGCTTCAGGAGCAGGCGGACAGCATGTTAACAAAACCGAAAGCGCTGTCAGAATAACTCATATACCAACCGGAATAGTTGTCGTGCAGCAAGATGAGCGTTCACAACACATGAATCGTCTAAAAGCTATGCGAATTTTACGTTCTCGCTTATATGATTTAGAATGCCAAAAATTACAATCTGAAAGATCCGAAAATAGACGATTGCAAGTTGGAACAGGGGAACGTTCCGAGAGAATTCGAACATACAATTATCCGCAAGGACGTGTTTCTGATCATCGCATCAACTTAACTTTGTATAAGCTACCGCAAATAATGGAAGGTGAGGGCTTGGAGGAAATCATAAAAGCTCTTGTCTCAGCTGATCAGGAAGATCAAATTTCGAATTTTCAAGAATAAGATATCAAAAAATAATGAATATCAGCTTATCTGAATTATTGAAAAATATTGATTCCGAAAATTTAAAGTTATCACGGCGAATTATTGCGAACATAAAACATATTCAGTATGAGGACACCATTTTTCGCTCTGAATCTATTTTATTAAGTAAATCAGAACAGCAAAAATTTCATCAAATGCTTTTACGGGCAGTTAATGGAGAACCCCTTTCAAAAATTATCGGTAAAAAATATTTTTGGAAACATGAATTTATTATCGATGAAAATGTTCTTGATCCACGTCCGGAGACGGAACTAATCATTGAAAGTGTAATTAATCATTTTGATATAAAATCTTCCTTACGTTTTTTGGATATGGGGACAGGAAGCGGATGTATATTGCTGAGTTTACTTTCGGAATTCAAAAACTCCAGTGGAATAGGGGTAGATATAAGCGCAAAAGCAATCAATATTGCGGAAAAAAACAGAGAAGCGTTGCGAATCGACGATCATCGGGTCTCTTTTTTTAATATAGATTGGAACAAATGTATCAAAAATATTCCGCAAGATATTGATATTATTGTAAGTAATCCACCATACATACGCCGAGATGAGATTTCATCGCTAGATGTCGCTGTACGGAATTATGATCCGATTATTGCGCTTGACGGAGGTGATGATGGTTTACAAAAATATCGAGAAATAAGTTTATTCGCAAAAAAAATTTTTTCTACAGCCGCAAAAACGCACAAAACTCAATATGTATTTTTGGAAGTCGGATATGATCAAGCGATTGCTGTAAAAAATATTCTTCACGAAAGCGGTTTTCAAAACATTTCTTTTATCAAGGATCTTGGCGGAATAAATCGAGTTGTTATAGCTCATTAATAGCAAAAAGATATTTCTGATGTTTACAAAAATTTTGCTTACTAATAGGACAACTCACATTAGTTGTGGCTATTCAAGAGTGAAATTGGAAGATTATTGAATAGTGCTCCGCAAAATTTGAAAAAATGCTTTTTATTTTTAATATTATTTTTAATAAAGAAAACTTTTTCTAATTTTACTATAAATCTACTTTTCTTATGTCTTCATAATATACATATGCAATTACATACTCTACTATTACTTTTCTTTTGATAAATAAAATTATGAATAAGCATAACATCATACCCGCTTGGCAACTTCAATATAGCAATAAAAATTAGCATATCATTTACAACTTGTTAATAATTTATTTTTATAATAGAATTATATCAATTTTTTTGGTGTGGTTAGGTAGATAAATGATGAATATTTTTAGAATTATTAAAAAAACCAAAATTGTCAAAATAGAAAAGATGGGGTGGGAAAAAAGGTGGAACCCGATTTTGGCCTGTATATCAGGCATTTGCCTGTTTTTCTTTGAAAATGCAAACTGTGAATATAACAACTCGATAAAGAATTTCGCAACAAAATATTCAGGTTGGTATTTTAGTGGCGGAGTTAGTTATCAATATACCAAAGGAGATATAGTTCATCAATGATAATTTAGCTTTTTGTTTCCATGGCGCAAGAGGCGCATTAGATTACCATATGCTTCAAACACAAGTAGGAAGAGCTGGAGCTGCTTTCTCTTTAGGTTATGGCAACTTTTTAACAGGTAATTGTTATATTGGAGGAGAAGTTAATCTCGACATAACAGGTAGTCGGCGCACAGAAGTAAAAAATGATATTGATGCAGATGATTACGGTACCACAAAATTAAAGACAAGAGGCTTTGTGCCAACATTAGCATTAAGATTAGGAGGTTATGTACCGTCATTCGATTGTATATTTTATGCCCGAGTAGGGGTTACATTTTTGAATAATCATTTTAAAAATACGGTATTTCCCAATCAAGACTTTGGCAGTCAAAAAATAACTCCCATAATTGGTATTGGTTTTGAAAAAACAATTGCTAACAATTGCTCTATAAGAATTGAATGAGATTACCGTTTTCCTGCAGATAAAAAAAAGGAAAATCTGATGATGTATGATTATTTTGGAAATCCATTAGATTCTAATTACAGAGCAATAGTTAGGAATAAAGTTCGTAGTTATGTTGTGCGTGTAATGTGTGTATATCATTTTTAATTTTATTATTTGAGAAAGGAGTTTCTTAAATGGAACAAAAACTATTAATATATGTTTGCGCTTGCACACTTTTCTATACTGATAATATAAATGCGGCAAATCGGGGGCGTGGGCCTATTAATCGTCTTACACCTTATCAACAACGTAGAGTATTAGTAGTTCGGCAATCAGATCGTACAGAACAGCAACAATCATCCGGTAAAGATTCCCAGGTTAGTGCTGAGCTTTTACAACAAATGAAAGACAATGAAAAGTTAAAAGAACAAATAAGTGCAAAAGAAAAAATAGAGGATTTGGTAGAGATCATGCCAACATCTTCTACGTCTAGCTCTTCAACATCTTCCGTATCTGCTTCTTCAACACCTGTACATAAATCTAACATACCATTTTTATTTAACCCGAAGCTTGTAAGACAGGTTAATCAGGTAAAGCAGTTAAAAGATCAAAAAAACTTATCAAACGTTGATAAAGAAGATAGTGGTTTTGAAATACTTAATAAAGAGTTACGAACAGAAATAAGCGACCTCCATAAAATTCAAGAAGCGAATGAATTATCAGCTATATCTGAAGAATCATTGCAACATTTACAACCAGCTATTCGAAAAGAAATAACAAAAATGATTATGATTAATGATCCTAATCGATTACCTGATGAATTGTTCTGTAGTGTACCTGTTTTAAACGGTAAAAAAGGAGTGGGAATCAAATTGAAAACCATATTGGCTGCAAAAGATATAACAGATATTAAGGATGTTTTGTTAGATCTTCATAAGAATACGTTTGAAAATATAGATGCCCAATCTTTATGGGCACCTTTTCGTGGAGGTGTTGTGTACCGTACTTTAAAAGTTGATGATATAGAATCTATAAAATCTCATTTAGCTCCTCTTTTGGGAAATATTTTACTAATGAAAATGGATTTCCGAACAAAAGAATATTTAACCCTTTTAAAAAGTATGATTTTTTTCTTTAAAGAAGGGAAAAAAGGAGAGAAAGATAATACATTCACAAAAGTTCATAAAGATGCATTAGTCTTACTTAAGAATGTAATAATACTAATGTTAAAAGATGCTACATATGAGCAACTTAGAATAAAATAAATGTTTTATCATCTGCTTTTTGGATTAGAATTTAAAACATACCGGTGATTTTTCCATTAACATCTATATCCATTTTTTCAGCAGCCGGATGTTTTGGGAGTCCTGGCATAGTCATTATGTCTCCGGCAAGTGCGACAATAAAACCGGCGCCGGCGGAAATTCGCAATTCTCTGATCGTTATACGGAAATTCATCGGCTTTCCAAGTTTCGATGCGTCATCTGATAAAGAATATTGCGTTTTCGCCATGCAAATCGGAAACTTTGATAAGTTTAGCCTTTCGATTTCTTTTAATTGTTTTTTTGCTGCCACTGAAAAATCAACACCGCTTGCTCCATATATTTTTTCTGCGATAATTTCGATTTTTTCTTGAATTGATTTATCACAATCATATAAAAACTTACGATTGGGAATTCCAGCTGTTTGAGGTTTAGACAAAATTTCATCGACCTTTTTTGCTAACGTAATTCCTCCGATACCTCCATCGACATATACATTGCTTAATATCGCTGAAACATTAATTTTTGCGCATTGATCTTTAATATATTCGATTTCATCTTCAGTATCTGTAGGAAATTGATTGATAGCGACAACAACCGGAATTTCATATTTTTGCATATTCAAAATATGTGTTCTCAAGTTCTCAAATCCGTATTTTACAGCTTCTAAAGCAGGAATTGCTAAGTCGTCTTTTGCGACTCCTCCATGCATTTTCAAAGCACGAACCGTTGCGACAATAACAGCCACATTCGGATAAATGTTTGCGAAACGACATTTGATATCCAAAAATTTTTCCGCTCCGAGATCTGCTCCGAAACCAGCTTCCGTAATTATATAATCAGCTAATTTCAGTGCATGTTTTGTTGCTATAACACTATTGCATCCGTGAGCAATATTTGCGAATGGGCCACCATGTATAAGTGCGGGTGTTCCTTCTAACGTTTGAACAAGATTAGGTTTGATCGTATCTTTGAATAGCAGTGCCAAAGCTCCAGTAATCCCTAGCTGAGAGGCTTGTACTGCAGTTCCTTCATATGTATATCCGATAATGATATTTCCAAGACGACGTTTCATATCATCTAAATCGGTGGCCAAACATAGAATTGCCATCATTTCTGATGCGACAGTAATATCAAATCCTGTTTCTCGTGGAACACCATTTGTTTTGCCTCCAAGACCGATAACGACATTTCGCAATGCTCGATCATTCAAATCAAGTACACGTTTCCAGCTAATTCTACGAGGATCAAGGCGCAATTCATTTCCTTGCTGAATGTGATTATCTATTAATGCCGCCAAAAGATTATGCGCTGACGTAATTGCGTGGAAATCGCCCGTAAAATGAAGGTTAATGTCTTCCATTGGA
>JAFUZX010000036.1 GCA_017476405.1 Alphaproteobacteria bacterium
ACTAACGGAAGATTTTTCTTCGCAAGTCTTTTACATTCATTTTCAACCATTATGAAATTCTGTTTCAGCATTTCAACATCCGCATACTCAAAGGAATACTTTGATAATTCCACTTCTTGCTCATGGCATATATCTCGATACGTAATGGCTTCATCGCCATCCTTTCCATTCCAATTAACGTCGAAAACATTATCCACGTTCTGCAAAAACATTGCGATTCGTTCTACTCCATATGCTAATTCAGCTGTTGTAACAGGGCATGCTATTCCACCAACATACTGAAAATAAGTAAATTGTGTAATTTCCATTCCATCACACCAAACTTCCCATCCTAAACCTGAAGCACCTAAAGTCGGACTTTCCCAATCATCTTCAACAAACCGGATATCATGAAGTTTTAAGTCAATCCCGATAGTTTCTAAACTATTTAAATACATATCTTGAATATCATCAGGCGACGGTTTTATAACTACTTGATATTGATGAAGTTTATGTACTCGATTCGGATTATCTCCATACCTTCCATCTGCCGGTCGTCGACATGGCTGAATATGCGCACATCTCCATCTTTCGTTTCCCAACGCTCGTAACAAAGTATATGGACTAAATGTTCCTGCCCCTACTTCCATATCGTATGGCTGAAGAATCGCACACCCATGCTTTGCCCAATACTCATTTAGTTTTGCCACAATTTCTTGAAAGCTATTTCTCATAACACCTTAGCCTTTATAGTACCTTGAAATTCAATTATTACAGAGCTTATCATAAAACGATCTTAACGTCGATCATACAAAAACATTAATAATCAAAAGTAATCATATAAATTTACTATTCACTTTCATATAGACGCAAATTTCTCTTCAAACCTTTATCTTTTGTAATGGTAAACTCACCTATACATCCTTGCATTACCCTATTTTCCAAAACGAACGGTTCATGCTTATCATTTGAAGATTCAATGATTGCTCTTACTATATCATAGCCGACCATATCAAGTACGCTTGGCGTATGATTGAAAACCATTTTATATTTTTCGGAAAAGTTAAATAATTCCTGAATACTGGAAAAAGCGAATACACTGCCTAACCAATCCTCACGATTTTGTAATGCATTTGAACTTAACGTAAAAACAGTCACATGCCGAGTTAAATTTGGAATATCCAATAATGGATCTAACAGAAAAACAGCATCTTTGTCCGAATCTTCTACATATTTCATCGTATTTTCTTTGTTCATTTTATTGTAACGCATTATTTCGACGTTACTATCTTCATCAAAATCAAAATTTTTCATTGAATTTTTCAGATATTGCTCAATTTCATCACCATAACTGCCTTTAGGTAGCATTATCAGTAATCCATTCATCTCTTTTCGTCTGGCATAAGCTAAGATTTCATTAATTTCATCCTGAGGAGAAAGTCCGCATGTGAAAATATGCTTACTGTTTGCTTTTATATTATTAGAAAATGTAAACATTGGAATTTTCGGAAAAAGAGCGCCATATCTCTTAGCTTCGGTGAAAAAAACAGGTCCTACAATAGCTTTTACATGATTGTTTTCATATTTGCGCACAAGTTGGTTTTTATCCAAAGAACGATCCGCCGTATCTATAACAATAAAATCAATGTTTACATTTTCTGATTCGCCAATCGCAAGAATGCACGCATTAAGAATTCCTTTTCCCAGCTCTGAGTTTTTACCTGAAAGAGGAAGCAATACAAGAACTTTATTATAGGCGTTTTCAGAAGCTATTTTTTTGAGATTATCATCTTTTAAAAGATCGATATTTTCATGTTTTTGCGGTATTGTAATATTACGTTGTGAAGAACATGAAATTAAATTAAATATTAAAAATATTGATAGGAAAAATCTCATTGCGCAAAACACTTTTATCTCCCCAACTAATGGAAAAACTAAATACAAAGCTACTCGATCAGAATCATAAACCCGGACTGTATATTGTTGCAACACCGATTGGTAATATATTAGATATTTCTTTTCGAGCAATAAGTATTCTGACAAAAGCTGAATATATCTTTGCGGAAGATACCAGGCAATCTCGCAAATTACTTGATTGGTATGAGATAAAAAGCACAAAATTAATTGCTTGTCATGAATATAATGAAACGCATGAATCAATTACTTCGTTAATAGAAAATCAGAAAATATACGCACTGGTTTCTGATGCTGGTACTCCTGCTATATCAGATCCCGGATATAAAATCGTGAATTGGTGTTTACAACATGGAATTGATGTACATCCAATTCCGGGAGCGAGTTCATTTGTTACTGCTCTTTGCGCTTCAGGTATGCCATCCGATCATTTCGCATTTTTTGGTTTTTTACCACCGAAAGAATTCGCAAGAAAAAAATTTTTAAAAAATTTGAGCAATGAATCAGGAACTATGATTTTTTTTGAATCACCGAAAAGATTATTGAAATCTCTCAAAAATATGCTGGAAATTTTAGGAGATAGACACTGTTGTGTATGTCGTGAGCTAACAAAAATTTTTGAAGAATTTTTGCATGGAACTATTTCAGAAATAATAGAACATTTTTCAAAAAATAATCCTATAGGTGAGTTTGTTATTTTAATTTCAGGTAACAAGAAAATAGAAATAAATGAAGATACGATTTGGCGAGAGTTAAGCGAGCTTCTTCAAAAAAAATCTCTCAAAGAATCCGTAAAAGAAATAGCTGACAAATATAATTTATCGAAAAATACAGCATATCAAAAAGCATTGGAACTGAAAAATATGTAAAATTATCTAATTTAATTATTTGGGTAATGTTTTTATTGCAAGCAAAAAAGAATATTTTGTAATATTGTCTTTTGTGTTATATTAATCCCAGTTGTTAATGTTTAAATAAAAATGGAAAACATTTCAAAAAGTAGAGGAAAAATATGAAAAAAAATTTAGCTTGCTGTTACCTTAGCGCATTAGCATTGTTGTCAGAACAAAGTGTGTTTGCTTCATTACCGTCATCTGATTTACAATCACCTCTTGGCTCTGATAAGTCTGGTTTTAATACCGATACATATTCTTATGTTAAACCTAATATTAACGTAGGCACACCATTTTGGCTCGAACCGACCTTCAAAAAAAGTTTCAATGTAGAAATTGGAATTAAAGAAAAAATAGAAGACGATAATCATGTTAGATTAATAACAAAAAATGTATCTTTTTCAAAAAAACCTTCCTCTTCAACAAAAAATGAGGATTTTAGGGGAATCGAGTTTGAGTATTTAGACAAGAACAAGTCAGAAAATAATGTAAAAATAAGAATACCTTTACCTATCGATAAAAACATATCTTTGGATAAAAAAGACTTATTGGCATTGCACTTTGCTCCTGTTGGGGCATTATTATTAAAGTTTTTCGCTTGGAGATATGCACTGGAAATAATGCAACCAAAAGGTTTCTTTTGGTCATTGATGACACGAGCTTACGATACTATTAATTCATTTTTTAGAAAGAAAGATACAGATTTTAATGAAGAACAATATAGAAACAAACTACCTGATGTTTGTAAAGCTTTTGACACATTACACGCTACAGCAATTAACTTACGTTCAGCATTTAAAAAACTTCGTACTATGGGGGCTGTTACAAATTCGATCAAAGGAAGTATCCGCATTTATATAAATGGAGTTTTGTTTCAGCTACCCAAAGATATTGAGACATATTTTTATCTAGAAGAAAGAAATATTTTTCCGAATTTAAAAGAATCCGAGTTATCTAACATTCAAGATGCTTGCCTTGATTTTTCAGTAAATACGCTTATAAAAACCGCCATGGACTACCCAACAAAGGCCATACAATTGAATTGTAAATTTGATAATCAATTACCATTTTCCAGTTTTACCACAATAGATAGAATAAAAAATTGGATTAGTATACCTGAACAAGCGAGTATATTTGCTTTTAAAATATCTGAGGAAGTTTTTCACAATAAACTTTCTTTGATTATACCTACTGATCTGTTGCCACTTAATAATGATGAAATGTTATTCAACTCATTTAGCGATGTAATTTTCCTAAAAAGAGCGACAGACCAGTTATATAGAGATATTGTCCGATGTTGGAGCTATTGGCGATATGTTACGATGAGATTTTTTTCGTGTGAAGTAATGTTGGCGTATATGGGAGAAAATAATTATTGGGACAATCGATGTGTAAAAATGTTTCAAGCACAAAACAGTAGATTCTCAGAAATATTAAAGTCATATGCGCCTCATGATTCAATGCAGTCTAAAAGAGCAGCCGAAATTATAATGCATATGCTTGGACAGCTGGATAATAGCTTTATTTATGACTTTAATCAAAATAACTTGAACAAAAAGAATCAAGAAAGTAAGAAAGAAGACGTGGAAAAAATTGATTCAACTAAACAAAAAAATACTGAAGTTCCAGTAGAAGAAAAAGAAATAAAAATAGACGATGTAAATAAATTAATTGAGAATGAAATAGAACAATCTGAAAAAGAAACAAAAACAAATGAATTAATCAAAGATAAAAAAGAAGTAAAACAACCTGAAAAGAATGATATAACTCCAGAAAGGTCAAATAATACCCCAAAAACGCAGCCTAAAAAAAAGAGCGCAACACCGAAAGTTCAACCCGAAAAGAATGATATAACTTCCAAAAAGCCAAATAATACTCCAAAAACGCAGCCTAAAAAAAAGAGCGCAACACCGAAAGTTCAACCTAAAAAGAAAAAAACAGC
>JAFUZX010000037.1 GCA_017476405.1 Alphaproteobacteria bacterium
AAAAAGACTAATAAAAGCCCTTCTGGGTCCTTCCAAGCCCTGGGAGAGAGCGGATCGCAAGACCCCACAATCTCGCTAGCGTCAGAATTTTTTCGAGGGTTGACTCCGAACAAGCATTTAAAGACAGCAGATTTCAAAAAAAATAAGGTTTCTGTTTAAAGGATTTTTAAATGACCGAACTTTCTCAAAAATGTGGTTCAAAATTGATTTTCAAAACATTTAAAACAAGCGATTTAATCGAATACGCTCGCAATCCGCGCAACAACGATGCAGTGGTTGACAAAATGGTTGGCTGTATCAAAGAATTTGGATTTCGAATTCCGATTGTCGCAAAGAGCGACGGCAGTGTGGTTGACGGTCATTTGAGATTGAAGGCTGCGCGGAAATTGGGACTCGAAGAAGTTCCTGTTGTTATTGCAGACGACCTTTCCGAAGCTCAAATAAAAGCATTTCGTTTAATCGCGAATCAGTCTGCAAATTGGGCTGATTGGGATGAAGAACTGCTGAAATTGGAGTTTCAAGAATTAGAAAAGTTGAACTTCGACTTGTCCCTGACAGGATTCGATTTAGATGAGATCGCGGAATGTCTAAAAGAAGACGAAGAAGTCGAAAATCCAGCGGAAGATTTTGAAGAAAATAATTTACCGATAACAAGCAAAGTCGGAGATCTGTGGATTCTCGGAAAGCATCGATTATTATGCGGAGATTCGACAAATGAAAACGATGTTCAAAAACTTATGAACGGAAAGCTCGCTGATATGATTTTCACAGATCCACCTTACAACGTAAAAGTTTCTGAAATTTCCGGCTTCAATAAAGAGCATAAACATTCGGAATTTCTTATGGCTTCGGGTGAAATGAGTGTACAGGAATTTATTGATTTTCTTTCTAAAATTTTTAAAAACCTCGTTTCATTTTCAAAAAATGGTTCGCTTCATTACGTCTGCATGGATTGGAAACACATTTACGAAATTCTGACAGCAGCAAAAGAAAATTATTCCGATTTCAAACAATTGTGCATTTGGAATAAGGGCGTCGGAGGCATGGGAAATTTTTATCGCAGTCAGCATGAATTGATTTTTGTGTTTAAAAAGGGAAACGAAGAAAAATCATTTCACGGAAATCGAACGAATGTCTGGACTTATCCAGGAATGAATAGCTTTGCGACAGAAAATCGAGACGAATTATTGGCAGCGCATCCGACAGTAAAATCTTTGCCGTTAGTGAAGGACGCAATTTTAGATGCTTCAGATGAAAATGATTTGATTTTGGATTTGTTCGGAGGTTCGGGAACAACTTTAATTGCAGCTGAAGAAACGAATCGGCGATGCAATATCATGGAGTTAGATCCGAAATATTGTGATGTAATTATCAAACGCTGGCAGAAACAAACAGGAGAAGAAGCAATTTTAGAATCGACAGAAAAAACATTTGAAGAAATTTATTCGGAGAGAAATGCGATATGATAGAATCCGACATTTTAAAATATCAAACATTCAAAACAGATAAACTCATTGAATACGCCAGAAATCCTCGGAAAAATGATTTTGTTGTTGATCGCATGGTTTCGTGCATCAAAGAATTCGGGTTTCGAATCCCGATTGTCGCAAAAAGTGACGGTACTGTGGTCGATGGTCACTTACGTCTGAAAGCAGCAAGAAAATTAGGGCTTGAAGAAGTTCCGGTTGTAATTGCAGATGACCTTTCTGAAGCACAAATAAAAGCGTTTCGACTTATCGCGAATCAATCTGCAAATTGGGCTGAATGGAACGAAGAATTTTTGCGTTTAGAATTACTCGATCTAAAGGAAATGGACTTCGATTTAGATCTTACGGGATTTGATATGAGCGAAGTGGATCGACTTATCCAAGCCAATCGAGAAATTCACGATGATGATTTTGAGGAAGACGAAACAAATGAAAGCGAATCCGCGATTACGAAGCAAGGCGATTTATGGATTTTAGGAAAACACAGATTAGTGTGTGCAGATCCGACAGATCAAAATGCGATGACGCAACTTATGAACGGAAAAAATGCCGACATGATTTTCACGGATGCTCCGCAGAGTGATGAACTGTTCGAAGAAACCATAAAAAATATGATTTCATGTTCAAAAAACGGTTCGATTCATTATATATGTGCAGATTGGAAGCGCATGTATGAAATTATTTCAATTGGTCGCAAGCATTATTCCGAATTTAAACAGCTGTGTTTTTGGAAAAAAGATCGAGCTAAGCCGAACGAATTTTATGATGATCAGCATGAATTAATTTTCGTTTTCAAAAACGGTGAGGAAAAGCACATCAACAATTTTGGTTTGGGCGAAACGGGACGATATCGAACGAATGTCTGGAGCTATTCCGAAAATTCGTGCGGAGAAAAACCTGTTCCGCTGGTTGCCGATGCGATTTTGGATTGCTCACACAACGGAAACATAATTTTAGATCCTTTCGGAAAATCAGGAACGACACTTATTGCTTGTGAAGAAAATGATCGAATTTGTTACATGATTGAATCCGATCCGAAATTCGTAGACTCAATAATAAAACGTTGGCAGCAGCACACAGGCGAATTTGCGATTTTAGAATCGCACGGAAAAT
>JAFUZX010000038.1 GCA_017476405.1 Alphaproteobacteria bacterium
CACAACCAGAGTATCTCCAGGGCGCGCATAATCCAAAGCCATCTGCAACATCGGACGGTCAGTCTTTGCGCCCGATTTCTTCTCCGTAAAAATCTTCTCGCAACCTGCTCTCCTCAGCTCCTCTATTTGAAACTGCGGATTCTGGTCTAATGTCGATACTCGCGCATATCCGATTAGCATGACTTCCCTCTCACAAATTAAATTTTGTCTTCATCAAACAGCATATATCCTGCATTTGTGTACGTTCTCGGAACTAATTTCTTTACTCGCAAATAATACCTGATTGTGGAAATCGGTACTCCGCATTGCTTTGCAAACTCAGATATGGTCATGAGCTGTTTGGCAGACTGCTTTTCATTCATAAATATTTTAGCGTACATATCCTGAGATTTGCCCAATAAACCCAGCATATACTTGTAATAATGCAGCAATTTCCCCTGAGTGTTACGTCCGTTTATGGCTGCAAGATACCTTTTTCGTTCTCGAGGAGCAATAATCATTGGCAGAACATGTGTGCGCAACAAAATTAAGTTCATTAAAAGACGCGCTGTGCGTCCGTTTCCATCAATAAACGGATGTATTTCCACAAGCTTATAGTGCGCTTCTAATGCCTTCAGAATGTCATCTGCTCGAGAATCTAATTTTTTAGTGAATTCTTCCATTAAATACGGAACTTTAACTGGATTGGGCAGAACTGCATTTAAGCCCGCTATACGAACATGAACGTTTCTATAGCAGCCCTTATTCTCATCGTTAATACCGTTTAAAATAATAGCGTGGATTTTGAGAATAATATCTTCATAATGAATATCCTCAACATCTATCAGAGATAGCATATAATCAAAAGCTTCAGCGTGATTACGAGCTTCGACATAATACTTAAGCGGTTTTGAACCAGAAGTAAGCCCTTCCTCCACCGTTAACATCGTTTCTTCACGTGTAAGAGTATTTCCTTCTATATTATTTGAAGTATAAGCTAACTCAGTACGCAGCCATTGAAAAATTACTCCCAGCAATTTCTTATCATGAAAATCAACCAACTTCTCGCTAATGCGTTTGTAAAGGAGATACATGTTCATAGTTTTCTTTTTCTGTAACTATGCACCATACACCTAAAATGTAATTCTTGCAAATTTTTCACATATACATGCATAGTTTTTGTTTTCCACAACTATAAACCATACACCTAAAATGTAATTCTTGCAAATTTTTCACATATACATGCATAGTTTTTGTTTTCCACAACTATAAACCATGAATATTGTTCCAGTTTATGTCGAAAACCATTCCCCCTTCATAATAACAACACACTTTTTAGGAAACAATGTTTCGACACATTTTTTATCTCCCCTACTCATGTAAAATTCTATTCACGGCGTGTTATGTCTAAAACGATGAAAATCAACACGAGAAAAGGCCGCCGAACCAACGTTTCAAGGCCTGAAAATGATTATCAGATTACACCTTTCTCGAAGTTATTGACGAAAGCTTACATTCTGCAGAAATGTCTTCTTGAATCGCAGATCAGCGGAGCTGAAAAGCCAAGAATCAGCCAAAAAGAGTTCTGCGAGCTGAATAAAATCTCGCCTCGATACCCCTTCGTGGAAGCCTGCAGTTCAACAGTTTCAGTCTGAAAATCAAAAAAATGATCATGAACGGTTGGATGCCGAAAAAGTTCTCGATTCAGCAAATTCTCACGGGAAAAATTCCACTTCTCCGGAACTAACAGGAAAAAATATTCGTAGATTTCGGAAAATAAATATGCATATAAAGTAAAATTAATTATACTTTAAATAAAGGCAAGTATTATAGAATACTTGCTATTTTTTTAATGCGAGTATACTATATTAAAAGTAGTGATATTATTGGGAGAATAATTATGAAAAGATTTTTATTTATAACGTTATTGGGAATATGGAGTGTTAGTCTTAGTTATGGAATGCATCAACCTCCAGTTAGTTTTCATTCAATTGTAGAAAATCATAAGAATCAACAAGTTCGGTCGCACCCTATTTGCGAAAATGAAGAAGAACTTCAAAAAAGAATTATAGATAATACCAAACGTTTTATTTCTGCAGCTCCGTTAGAAAAAAAAATGTAGCGGAAGAACTTGTACCTGAGTATGAGAGTATATTTTGTACAGATAAAGATAACTTATCTATTTTAAGAGAACTTGAAAACGATGTTGAGCAGCAACCTCCAGAAGAATTATCTAATGAGTTTTTGAAAGAAACAGCTGATGATATTGTCGATTTATGTGATGGATTGCCAAGAGCTGCAACGAAGATACAGAACATGTATGAATGTAGTGGAAACTACAAGTTGTCTCTCCTTTGGGCAAAAGTTGCACATAGATTGGGTCTTTTAAGAGCGGAAGATACAATTGGGCGATTAACTATTGCAATGAAATATTAGAAAGTTGTCAAACATGCTGTTTAGATGTGCGTTGCTGTTTTTAATAGTAGTTCATTTGGATTGTTGTTGTGTCGATTTTCTTAACCGCGCAGTATTGTGTGAAAATACGGCACACAGCAAAAAGGTAAGTCATATCTTTGACTCATCTTTTTTCCAGCCTGAAGTAGATGAAAAAGCTTTTTTTAAGGAATGTATTGAAAAAATTAAAAGCCCCCTGTAGAAGGGCAATTTCTGAATAGGCTGGATGCCGAAAAAGTTCCCGATTTAGCAAATTTTCATGAAAAAATTCCACTTCTCTGGAACCAACAGGAAAAACATTCGTAGTTTTCGAAAAATAAATATGAATAAAAGTAAAATTAACCATACTTTAAATAAAGGCAAGTATTATAGAGTAGTTGTAGGCCTTTAAAAAATAAATTATACTATAGATAGTAGTATTATCATTGAGGAGGTTTTGTTATGAAAATAAAATTTTTTATGCTATTATTTGTGATTTTTACAGGCTTTGTTACTGTTAATGGAATAACTACTTTTGTTATACAAAATAAAATGGATAATGAGTTATATATAGAAAACTTCTCAACAAAAGGATCTGTCGTATTTAATGATATACAATTAGCTGGGAGTTGTTTGGAAAGGAATGATTCTACATCAATTCAAATCGGAATTGTATCATTGGCTTGTAAACAAAAAGACAACTTTGTTATTCTGAATCTTTTTAACAAACAAAAAAATGACTATGAGCGTGTGATGTTAACGTGGGGAGATGAGGGAATAGCTGTTAGAGACAAGCTTTATGTTGTAAAAAATTTTTATAGACTTACTCAGCATTTAGATGAGCAAGGGATAATATTCTTTACTTTTTATGAAGATACTGAAGAAGTGGTCGATTTGCTGAAATCAGAAGCTTCATTAAGGTTGAAGGTCAATAAAGGTACTCAACAAAAGCAACAAGAATCGACGATAGAGATGTATTCAGGATTACTTCCTGAGGATTGGGGGATTAAGCGATAATGACAAGGTGTACTATTTCAGCATTTCTTTTTTTACTTAGCTTTAATTATCGAATTGACGCTTGTGAAGTTTTAAAAAGAATTACTAAAAATAGCTTGCCTGATGATGTAGTAACTTTAACAAGAATACCTGTTAGCATACAGAACAATGAAGCTTTGGTCGATGATAAGGATTATTGCCCGATAACAGCTTGCGAAGCTTTTACAGTGTTTGCAATAGGAAATTTGTTTTTAGGAAGTGATCCTTTAACAAAATCTCAGTTTAGTGCCTTAATTAGTAAAGCCTCAGGTTTTGATAAAAAACAATTTAATGATATTCAAGAAAAATTACATTCAGAAAATCATGAGGCGAAGCTTAATAAAATTTTATTAGAGGATTTAAGTCAAATATTTCCTGAACAGCCTGATCTTATTGAGCGAATTATAAGGAATAAGCAGGCATTAGACATCAATTTGTATGCAAACATAAATATAAGAGGAGAAGAGATTATTAGATTTAAGCTAAAAGTAGACACGATGCCGGCGCAGCTATCTCTTCTTGAAGGGAATCAAAAGAGAAAGATGCTAAGCAGCAATTTTATTAATAACGTCATACATGAAACTGAAAAAAACGATGAAGAAAAGTGTAAAAAAATTCATAAATCACAAAACATACAGGGAACCATAGAATGCTTTCTATTGAAAGCTAATATCGATTATAAAAAAATACAACCTTTAATTAGAGCCATAGCAAACAATCGACAGGAAAATGAAAGATTAAAACAGTCATATTTTGGAAACAATCCTCTTCTGTTTGGTTATTTAAGGTTAGAGCAGAAGGATATTGATTATTATTGGGAATTATATGAATCGGCAGTGTCTAAAGTTAAGCCACTTAAGTTAACAGAATATGGTATATGTATGTTTGTCGCAAATGAACTGTTTTTTGGTAAAAATTTTGTACTTCCTATAGAATATACTAAATATATTCCACCAGCTCCTGAAAATATTCTAAGTTGCCTTAATTTTTTATTATCAATAGATAAAGAAATTCCTGGTGAAGCTGTAAGAGAAATTAAAGATCCAAAAAGATTTAATAATCCTGGCACTTTCGAAGATTATGCTGAATATAAAAAACGGACAGAATCATTTGGTAAATTCTTTAGAAGTGTATCTTACTATAAATTAGGAGAAAAGGAGTTGCAAAGGTACACAAAAAGTTCATATTTAGATGAAAGTAGTATCGCAATTAATGCTGGAGGTTACGCCTATTTATTTGGAATTGGAAAAGATATAGGAGAACTTACTAAGCTAATATCAACTCAAATTTGTTATGATTTGTCATGCGGGGCGCGAGCATCTCAAAAAGAAGAAGCCGCTGATATTCACATCATTCAGTCAAACAGATTGGAAATTAGTAGTTTTTTAGAACCAAATCAGTCTAATATTCCTGGATATCCAAGGGTTATTATTCATGCGGATCCATCATGGCAGGAAGTATACATTCCGTATATCTCTATGAATTTAGATTTATCTAAAAAAGAAGTTCGCAGTGAAAAGCGATATTCCCGTCTACCAATTGCCTCAACGTTTACTTTTAGTATTGAGAAACCTGGGTATAAGGATGCTTATACAATCACTCATTGGATTATCAATCCATCAAATTCAAATATACGTCCTAGTATTCCAACAGTACAACAACTTTCTCTTACTATTTTACCGAGTTCGAGTGATCAAGATTCTATTCCACCAAAAACACTGCAATTACCAACAAGTCTAAGTTCATTAGGCTCAAGTTTTGAAATTGTCCCGACTAAAGCTAATGGAAATTGCGGTTATGAAGCTCTAGGGATTAATAGAACTGATTTATCCGAAGCTTTAAGTAAAAATTTAGCTAATGAATTAGTAACAAAACACCTAGATGAACAAATAGCAGAACTTAGCGGAAACGAAAAGGAATTATTTAACAAAATTGGTAATACTCATCAAAACTATATTGAATACTTTATAAAAAAATCTGTTGATGAATTTGATAATCTAATGGCAGTCCAAAAAATTAATTCAACTTCTCCCCTTAATCCAGTTAAAAACTATCTTACATTAGGCACTGGAGAAGTCATTTTTACACTCGCCCCTAATGCAAATGATCAAAAAGCGTCGCAACAGGGATTAGGTATTATAATTGCTTCCTTTTTAGGAAAACAAATATACGTAATTACCGCTCAAGAAAATCAGGTTGTAAAAGTAGAAAAATTTTCGCCGGAATCAGGTATTCCGAGTGTTTTAAAAACCAGTGAAAATGATGATCCTATTTGGATCATAGTTAATAATGGAGCTCATATTGACGGAGCAAGCGTATTACCTCAAAAAAAATGATAAGACATTACTAATTACGGGATTGTAAAAAGTTTATCCGTTGTTGTAGATTTTTTTTGTTATAAGATGGTATTGGTACTTTTTTAGTATTCTCAATTCTTCCATTTTTTAAATGATCGCTCTCGCAAATGAAAAATTTCAGTTTTATCTTTTGTTTTCAATGGGATAAGTTTTTATAACCTACGAACATTTCATTCATAAGGTAAATCTTGTTAATTATATATTACTAATAATTACATATGCACATTTTTGATCTTTTCAATCTCTTCAATTGAAAGTCCCGTATATTTTGTTACAAATATCTACATTGAGACCATCTTTTAACGTTCTTTTCCACTGATTCTCTTTTTTCTGCCTCAGATTTAATTTGTAAATTCATAATCTTTCCAATATACAGCTTCGAAGACTTTTAAACTATTTTCAAAATATTTTTCTAAATCCAACATATCAGCATCAAAGGTACCGCTAACAACAAGATTTTCATATTCCATTGGCGGAACAATCCGTTTACAAAGTTTTTGCATGCTCAAAAAAAATTCTCGAAAATATTTTCGAGCTGCTCTTTCATTACCTTGTTTATATTTTATGATAGCCGCATGGTAATAGCATGTATTGAAAAAAAGATAATGCTGATTACATTTGCGGCTAACAGCCAGTTGTAAGAGTCTTTTAATTTACATAAGTCTAACTTAAATTAAAATAACGCCAGTTTTTCGAAGCGAACTCTTTCGCTATGCTAATATTGAAAATAATGACAACCGCCCAATATAAATCCGCATATCACTTTATCGCTATTTTTAATTTTATTGATGCCTGGGCTTTTTGTTTAGTCATTGCTTCGGAGGCATTATTTTCAGCCGTATTAGGAGCAGCGGCGGAAACAGCCATGGATTTCAGCATAATTCCATTCATAGAGTCAATTTCAGGAAATTTCGATTGATTCCAGAAGTTAGGAGCTTCTATTATCATAATTTTCTTTAATTTCACTTTAAGAAAGCTTGTTAAATCTTTTGCTCGCTTCATAGCGTTATCCGCAGCAAGTCGAGCTAATTCTTGATTCACTTCTTCCTGTTTTGAATAGAAAACTCTGAGACTATTTTTTACTAAGCCAAAATTCCCTCCGATATATTTAGAAATATTATTTTTTAAATTCGCAACTAAATTTAATTTATCGGTCTTTACATGAACGAAATAACCAACACGATACTTTACAGGTTCATTTACATTATCATTATGTCTGTAGCGATAGTCTTCTTTAACATAATTGTACATTTCAATTTCGTTTTGAGAAATGCCCTGATCTATCAAGAACTTATTTACAATGAGTTTTTCTTCTGAATTACGTTGCTCCAATTCCAGCTGATCTGTGCCAATATGTTCGAAACACATAGTCCAATCAGCTTTATCCGCATTTATTTCACGTTCAGCGTATCCTTCTACAAATATACAACGATTGCTATTAGAATTTTTTTGTTTTTCATTAATGAAACTGATACTGGCAATTGCGACAAGAACCGCTCCAAGTAATACTGTTGCTGTTTTTCTGCTATCTTTCATCATAATATATTCTCCTACTATGTATTTTAATAATTTTCACTTTGTTAATCTTATACTCTGCTTGATTTCAAACCTCGTTTGATGGTTACTCCGAACTTTTTATCAAGACTTTTTATTGGACGGATTTTTTTCTTGATTGCTTGCTTTTTTGCCATAGGTTCTTCTGGATTAATTCTATCAAAAACATTCTGAGAGTAAGGATCTTTTATGGTTGTTATATTAGAAACCGGAGGGGTTATATCATAATCATTATGTTTATTATCTGTGTAATCAACATTCAAAATAGGTACTAAGTTACCAAATACATCTAATAAGGTATCACTTGGTACAATTTTTGGTGTTTTTACTGACAGAGATGGATTCCAATATGAACCTGATATACTGAAGTTTGCTGATAATAAACCATTTGATCTGTTATTAATTCCTGTTGTTGTCGGCAATAACAATCCGTTGAAGTTCAAATTATCGTTTACTCTATCATAGTCACCGCTTATTGAAACTGCAATTGTTGGCCCTACGACTTTACAATTTTCAATTTTTATCATTTTGTTTGTGATGAAAATACTGCCAGCGCATGTATTAAATCCGGCGACTAAATTAGTTCCGTTTATGTAATTTGGAGATGATAAAGAAATTAACCTAGTCAATTGTGGATTATTACTAACAATAAAGTCATTTAATTCAAATCCACCAGACATTGAACTATCTGTTAATTTTGATGATTTCATCACCAAATTAAGACTTCCGCCTTGTATTGATGTTCCGAATCCAAGCGCCTGGAAGAAATTTCCGGCATTTGATGCTGAAATAGACAACAAGTAATTATTACCATCTTTCATATCGCTTGTACTCAAAACTACAGTAGATTCACCGATAACACCTATGCAAGCCCCTTCTATTACTTTATGCCCTAGGATCTCAAGATTACCTTTCACATTCGTCATCTTATGCATTCCATTGAAAATCAACTCTTTGAGGTTAAGATATGTGACTAGTTTCATATCTTTATTCATTTGCGATATCGCTCCTATAAGCTTAATAGCATCAAAACGGTCTCCCACTAACGAGACAATAAGCTTTTTGCTGTTTTTCTTTAATATACTTACAGTTGCTGACATATTTTCCGCAACTAATTTATCAGCGACAAATTCTGTAAGATTCCAGTCATTGTCTGTAGTAATTTGTCCTTTAATTTGTGTTTTCGGAGTATCCAGAGCTATTTTAGACATAACTATTCTGTCCGGATATTTGTGAATATGCGTGCGAAATGTTCCTATTTCATTATTTACTTTTACACTACCAATAACAGGTAATTGCATACTTGCATTTACAAGATTAATAGAAATATCGGAATCTTCGCCTCTGGCATCCCAATAATTTCCTACTTCCATATTGAAATTACCATGTAAATTCTTTGCGAAAATCGGCATAAAAGCTGTTAAGAATCTTGATTCTCCGTTAAATTTGAAATAAGCATGCCCTTTATTATTTAAGAAATCCTCCTTTATTTTTAGGTGAGTGTCTTCTTTTCCATCTGTAATATCAGCTATAGCAGATAACCCTTTTTCATTCCAAGATATATGAAATTGTTTCGTATTATCTTTAGATGTAATATATCCATTACCTTCAAGCATTCTAAATTTCATAGATTTATCGCTTAAATTATCTCCTGCGACACGTAATAGTTTCAAATCAACTTTTGCCATACCTCCGATATTGAGTTTTTCAAGAGGAAATGACGCAAATTTTTCTGAAATATGAGGAGCATAAGGAGCAATATCTTCAATAGGAAGTTCTGCTTTTATTCTTCCTATCCAAGAATCGTCTCTGTTCGAAATAAAGAAAATACCACTATTGATTTTCGTTTTATCAAACACGGCATTTGAAATTTTAACGTCAAATCCATCTGTTTTTATAGTTCCTGTAGCATCTATATTGGTTACTAAACGTCCATCAATAGGGAATTGCGCATTATGGATTTTGAAAACCCCTTGTCCGATAATTAGTTTCTCCTCGCTTACTCTATCTCCGAAATAAATTGCTCCTTTTAGATCAAATTTCAGGAAATCAAGTCTAAGTCCCGGTAGATAATTCTGGAAAGTCGGAATCATTGTTTTTGAAAGATTATAAGGTAAGATATCTCTAATCTCCTCTGTATTCACATTATTTAAGCTAAGAGTTCCATTGACATTTGCTACATCTAAGAATCGGAAATCACTCATAGGAACAGAAATTCCTGACAATTGAACTCCTGAGTTTCCATAAGATATTTTTATGTGATCTATGAGCATTTTATTGCTATAAATTTTTCCTGAAATATTTCCGTTATCTATTCTTTTTCCAAGATTTAATGATAATGTATTTCTGTTTGGTAATCCTATACTTCCATTTGAAGCAAACATATTAAATTGAGCTTCTTTTAAACTATAATCCGGTTTAACAGCAATTTTTATATCACCTGACACAGGTAGATTATATCCTTTTATGAGAGACATAAACTTCTCAATAGGTGTTTGTCTTCCTACAAATGCCTCATATATTATTGATGGATTTAATGAGCTGATTTTTACATTATATACAGAACCTTCCGAATTTTTTACGATATTTATATTTGAAGAATAGTTTTGTTTCGGCAGGATTGTACGAAAATCAAGAACTGACGGAAGATCATCCACTAAATCATGTTCACAATATAAGTTTTGTAAATTCCAATGGACACCATTTTCAATTATTGATACATCTGCGTTAATTAACTTAATTTTTGCGTCACTATTTGATCCTATTAATGAATCCTTTACGTTTTTAATAATTGAAATTGGTTCAAAATATGCTCTATTTGTTCCTCCTTTAGCTAAATTAGGATTAAAGGTTATGGTTTGGAAATTATATGCTACATCAATAGAAATTTTCGGTTTAATAATTGAAATTTCCTTTGCAATGAAGCGTTGCTGTTTAAATGATTCTGAATAGTCAGGAATAATCGCAACTCTAGGAATAAACAAATCATCGAACCTAACTTTATTAAGATCTATTTCAACAGTTCCTATATCACTATTCCAATGTAACATGGCAGATTTTATTGATAAATCATAATCGGGTAACATTTGTTCTATTTTATTCAATAAAAACACTGAAATTACAGAATTTTCAACTGAACCGAACTGTAAAGCTATCAGACAACCTACTAATGCGATAAATCCTCCTACCAATGTTCCTGTAATCAAGAAAGAACACGATCTTAGAATTTTATGCATACATGAAGAAAGTGGTTTGATAATTAAAACTGAAAAAGATTCTTTTACATAATTTTTCGTTGAAAAATCAAGTTCCAAAGAATTATCTATTTCAGAATATTCTGTGTTACCAATGATTTTTTCATCGTTTTGAGAAGCTCTTTCTTCTTTTTTACGGATGAACCGTACAGCATTACTAAAAAAACTCATGATACAAAAACCCGTTACTTAAAACAGATTTTGCCTCAAAATTACTTTATTAAGTGTTAACATTTCTAATTTTTTTCGATTATTTTTTCAAAATCTTCTTCAGTAATGATTTTTATGCCTTTTTTTCGTGCATCATCGAGTTTACTTCCGGCATTTTCTCCAACTACAACAAAAGAAGTTTTTGATGATACTGAAGAAGCGACTTTCGCCCCTAAGCGTTCAGCTGCATTTTTTGCCTCATCACGTGTAAATCGTTTTAGAGATCCTGTAAAGACGACAGTTTTTCCTGAAAGGACTCCTTCTTCTATATATTCCATATCAGAAACAAGAACATATCCCGGATTATTTCCGTCCCCCGCAAGTCGTGTTAAAACCGTGATATTATGCTCATTTTTGAAAAAATTCCTGAAATCTTCGACTATAGATTCACCTATACCGTAAATTGATAATAATCCGTCATAGTTTTCAGATCGAATGTTTTCTAACATATTTTTATAAGAACCAAAGAATTTTGCTATTAATTTCGAAACTGAACGTCCTGTTTGCGGAATTCCCAACGAATATATAAACCGATCCAGAGAGATATTTTTTGCGTTATTTATGGACGTAAACAGATTTTCTACAGATTGTCGTCCCCAACCTTCAGCATTTTGTAAATAAAATTCTCGGCCATTTCTGTTTTCGATTTCAAAAATATCAGGCGCACTGCGAATAATTCTTCTATCAAATAAATATTTTATACTTTGTTCACCAAGACCATCTATATCAAAAGCATTTTTCGAAACAAAATGCGCTAAATGCTCAATTATCTGTGCTTCACAATCCAAATTAATACACTTTATTGCGACTTCCGCAGCTTCTTTAACCAAAAGAGAGCCACAACAGGGACATTTATCGGGAAAAACAAAAGGTTTTGAATCGCTTGTACGTTCATTTACTATCGGATACAATACTTGTGGAATAACATCACCAGCTCTTTGAATGAGAACACGATCACCTACACGAATATCTTTTTTCTCAATTTCGTCTTTATTATGTAAAGTCGCTCTTGAAACTACAGCGCCACCCACTGTTACAGGTTTTAGCTCGGCTACAGGAGTTATATTTCCCGTACGACCTACTTGAACAATAATTTTTGTAATGGTTGTTTCGGCTTTTTCCGCTGGAAATTTATATGCGATAGAATGCCGTGGAAATTTCGTAGATGCCCCTAATTTTTTCTGCAAATTCAGATCATTTAACTTATATACAATGCCATCTATATCATATTCTAAATCAGCTCTATGTTTTTCCATATTCAAATAGAATTTGTAAGCTTCTTCTTGTGTATCACAAAGAGTAAAATACTGCGAAACATTGAATCCACATGTACGCAATGTCTCAAGAACTTCTATTTGCGTTGAGAAACTCATATCTGATGAAATAATAGCATAAGGACATAAATATAATTTTCTACCGCGAGTGATTTCAGGATCCAATTGTCGTAACGATCCGGCAGCTGCATTTCGAGGATTTGCAAATATTTTTTCTCCGTTTTGCTCTCTTTGTTGATTTAACTCCTGAAAATCTTTTTTCAGCATTATTATTTCGCCTCGAATTTCTAATTCAGCAGTTAACGGAATTTTTTGTGGGATATTCATGGTCATGACATTTTGCGTTACATCTTCACCGACATGACCATCACCTCGTGTCGCCGCATTAACAAGTAATCCGTTCTTGTATTTTATTGATATGGATAATCCATCGAACTTCGGTTCTAAAACAAATTGAACATCATCTGTTTCTGCTAATTTTTTTACTCGATCAATGAAATTCGTAATATCATCTTCGTTATATGCGTTTTCCAGAGATAACATTTCAGTAGAATGGGTTATTTTTTTAAATTTCTTTGATGTTTTTGCTCCAACTTTTTGCGATGGACTTGAAGCTGTCTTAAATTCAGGAAATTCTTTTTCTATAGCAAGTAACTCATTATATAATTTATCGTATTCAGCGTCGCTGACAGAAGGATCATCAAGTAAATAATACTGTCGAGAATATGAGTCCAGAAGCTTTTTTAGCTCCGTATATCTGTTTTTTTTATCCATAATGCCTATTTATTTTGTGCTATCTCAATATACTATATATTAAAATTTTTGTATATTTGCTCTGCGTAGATTTTATAAAATCTATATACATAATAGTTAAGAAGGTTATTGAATGATTATTTTAGATTTTGAAAGACCTATTTTCGAACTCGAAGCAAAAATAAAAGAGCTTAAGAACCTCAATACTGGTGATTTAAGTATAATTGATGAGATCAAAAGGCTGGAAAGTAAGCAGAAGAAAATGCTGAAGAATATTTACAGCGAACTTACTCCATGGCAGAAAGTCCTCGTTGCTAGGCATCAAGAACGACCGAAAACATCAGATTATGTCAATGCGTTAATCGATAATTTCGTTCCACTTGCCGGAGATCGACTTTTCGGGAATGATCTGGCTATTATCGCCGGAATCGGAAAATTCAAAGGAATGTCTGTAGCTGTTCTTGGACACGAAAAGGGAAAAGAAACTCAAGACAGAATTAAGCACAATTTCGGCATGCCACATCCAGAAGGTTATCGCAAAGCATATCGTATAATGGAAATTGCGGATAAATTTGATTTACCTCTCTTAACTTTTATCGACACAGCTGGTGCATATCCGGGAGTAGGCGCAGAAGAACGTGGACAAGCGGAAGCGATCGCTAAATGCATAGAAAGATCATTACAGTTCAAAAAACCGATTGTCGCAACAATTATAGGTGAAGGTGGTTCAGGAGGTGCTGTAGCGTTAGCGGTTGCCAATATAATTCTTATGTTGGAACATTCAATATATTCGGTAATTTCTCCGGAAGGATGTGCTTCTATTCTATATCGTAGTTCTGAAAAAGCGCAGGAAGCTGCTGACGCTCTGAAATTAACAGCTCAAGATCTTTTGCGTTTTAGAATGATAGATGAAATAGTTGAAGAACCACTAGGAGGAGCTCACAGAGATCCGAATTTCATAATAAAAACCGTTGGTGAAAGAATAAAAGTAGCGTTAACGAATGCCTTGACCATTTCATCACCGAAAGAGCATAGAAATCAAAAATTTTTTGAATTATGCCGCAACTTTGATAAAGGAAATTAATCAATGTTAAAAAGAGAAGAAAAAAAAGAATTAGCGTTGAGTGCCATTGGAAATATGTTGGTATGGTATAATTTCGCTTTATTTATGCCATTCCTTCCTATTCTATCGAAGCATTTTTTTCCAATAGAAGATCAAATGACTCGAGATTTTGTAACCCTTATCGCAATGTCTATGGGATTATTTATGCGACCTATCGGTTCATTTGTTTTTGGTCCGATCGGAGATAAGATTGGACGAGAGAAAGCTATATCTCTTGCAGTATTACTTATGGCTGTTCCGACATTTCTTATTGGTTTGATTCCAAGTTATGAACAAATAGGCATTTTATCACCGATTTTGCTTGTATTAATGCGTATTTTTCAAGGAATATCCATGGGGGGCGAATATACGGCCGCCATGGTGCATCTTGTTGAAACCGCCCCAAGCAACAAACGAGGATTTTTCGGATGCTTTTCAGACGCAGGTAGTCAAATCGGTGTGCTGCTATCAGGTGAAGTGTTATTACTTCTGCATTCATTTTTTACTGAATCGGAAATTTATCAATACGCATGGAGATATCCGTTTTTCTTAGCGATTATTTTAGTTCCGTTTGCTTTTAGGCATCAGCCGAAACAACAAGAAAAGAAGAAAGAAAAAACTCCTCAGGAAAATAATATATTTTCGCTACTTATACAGCATAAAACTGAGGTACTTTGTACTATTGCGATTACAGCTTTCAGTGCTATAGCATTTTATACTTTACTTAATTTTATACCGTATCACTTAGTTAATGTTGGAATTTTGACATTAAAAGATGCAGCTATGTGCAGTGTAATCGCAAACATTAGTATAATCGTCTCAATTTTTGTAAGCGGATTCCTCTCAGATATTTTTTCCAGAAAAATTTTCATACAAATGGGAGTAATTTTTGTTACGATTGTTACTTATTTTGTATTTTTGAGCGATATAACTTCACCGACATTATGGTTTATATGTCATGGAATTTACGGAATTTTCCTCGGAATGTATTATGGAGGCCGTGCCGCATTTTTTGCTGAATCCTTTCCAAAAAATATTCGATGTACTGGAGTTTCCGTGTCTTTAAGTATAGCTCAGGCAATATTTGGCGGAGGCATATCTATTGTGTTAAACTATTGCGTATCTGTTTCTAACTTTTTAGTAGTTATGCCGATAACCGTAATTATTATAGTTGCGCTTTTCGCTGTAACGAAAATAAAGGACCGAACAGGACAGAAGCTTATTTAGTTGAATATTAGTTTTATTTAATTTTGTGAGGTGTTTCATGTTAAAAAAAATATTGTGTATTTCAGTTATGAGTTGTCAATCTCTTATTGCTTCTTATGAAGATACTGAAGAAGTGAAATTATTGCATGAAAAAGTCGATGAATTCTTGGCAAATGTGGGATTTGGAAATAATTTATCGTTTAGCGGAGATGGAAATCTCGCTATTACAATGACGCACCAAAAGAAAAATAATAGCGAAATAGAAAGCGGCTATGCTTCATATGAAGGAAATATCGATCTTCATTATTTAAACAGGACCAGTGATTTCGGATACGGTTTTGAATTCAGTGTGAAGACACGGTCAGGAATGATAAAAACAGGGCGAGCTATTGTTGATGAATTATACGCATTTATAGAAACTGATAAATTAGGACGGTTGAATATAGGTTTTACGGCAACTGCCGCAGATAATTTTACTATCGGAGGAAATAGCATATTTACAGCCTATGGCGGTCCTGACAGCGGAAATCTTTCAGCCTTTTATAATGAATCCGCAGGAACAATTATAGGAACAGGATGTCATGTTGATGATGGAAAAGCAGCAAAAATTGCTTGGTTTTCACCGACAATAAAAGGATTTTCAATGGGGATGTCTTTTACGTTAGACAGTAAGAAATCCGCTCCGTTTAAAAAGAGACATTGTAGCGAAAATTGTAATTCCGATAACAATATATGTTGGGATTACGCCCACTCATCAGGATTTTCCAGAAGTATTTTCACTATAGCCGGAAAATATGAATACGGCAATGAAGATGATTTCAATGCGACTGTTACTATGGGCGGTTGGTTTGGAAAAGGTAAAGCAGGTACTAATACAGGAGCAGTCCATGATGTTAGAGCATATCAGATTGGAGCGATTTTAGGTTACAAACAGTTTAAAGCTGCTTTTGGTTTTATTGATTGCGGTAGGTCAATTGTAGATAAATACAGAGCAGTCGGAGATTCTTATATTTTCGACGAGACAACGGACTATGACGTCCATGATCCAAGGGTTGGGCTAAAACATGGTACTGACGCCGGAAAAATATATACATATGGTTTATCGTATAAGATGGATAATTTAACATTATCTGCGGGATATTTTCGTTCAGTAGTTAAATTTTCTGATAAAAAATCAGAACGAGCTATTGCAAATATATATACAGTTGGTGCTGAATATCGTTTCGATAAAACTCTGAGTATATATGCGGAATATAATAATATTTCTACAAAAACATGTGATAGAGCCCGAATATATGCTAAAGCTTGCAATCTCGGAGCAGAAGGAGCGAATCACGCTAATATGTTGATATTAGGAAGTAAAATTAATTTCTAATAAGTGAAATGGATACAGTTTATATATGATAACTTATTGTTTTATCGTTTAATATTCTGTATCCTTTATTGAATTTTCTTAATTATAAAGGCAGTTTTATTTATGACAGAACAGTCGAAGCATCTTAGTAATATTGAACCTTGGCAAGATCCGAATGCTCGTCCCTATGTAACAATTAATAATCTTACTAAAACTTTCGGCGGTCGTGTTGCTGTAAATAATGTATCGTTATCGATATATCGTGGAGAATTATTTTCTTTGCTTGGACGCTCCGGTTGCGGTAAATCAACTTTGTTGAGAATGTTAGCTGGATTTGAATCTCCTACTTCCGGAAAAATTTTCATTGATGGTATAGATATGACTGATACACCGCCATATAAGCGTCCTGTAAGTATGGTATTTCAATCTTATGCTCTATTTCCACATATGACAGTTGAACAAAATGTAGCTTTTGGACTGATTCAGGAAGGTATGAAAAAATCAGAAATCAGAGATAGAGTCAGCGCCTATCTTGAACTGGTTCAGCTCAGTGGATATGAAAAACGCAAACCGGATCAGCTTTCAGGTGGTGAACGTCAGCGTGTAGCATTAGCTCGAAGCCTTATAAAACATCCGAAATTAGTCTTGCTGGATGAGCCATTAGCCGCATTAGATAAGAAATTGAGAGAGCGAACTCAGTTGGAGCTTGTGAATATTCAAGAAAAAGTTGGCGTTACATTTATAATGGTTTCGCATGATCAAGAAGAAGCTATGACAATGTCAACACGAATAGGATTAATGCGAGAAGGACGAATTCTGCAAGTTGGTGGTCCAACCGAAATATACGAATATCCAAATTCGAAATATGTCGCCAATTTTATTGGTTCCGTAAATTTGTTTGATGGAATTATCGTTGAAGAACAATCAGACCATGTTATTGTAAAATCAACATCTATGGAAAAAAATCTACTTGTAACACACTCTGCCTCAGTTCCTGTTGGTGCACAAATAAGCGTTGCTATCCGTCCTGAAAAAGTTGTGTTGACTACTGTTCCCCCAAAAGGCGATTATAACTGGACAAATGGAATTGTAAAAGATATCGCATATCTGGGGGATGTTTCTATATATCATGTATTGTTAGCTTCAGGAATGACTGTTTTAGCAACCGTTGCCAATCTTGTTCGAGCTGCGGAGCGTCCAATACAATGGGAAGATGAAGTATTTCTTTATTGGAAACCTGAAAATGGTATAGTATTAGCAATTTAGAATTAATAATTTGAGAGATAAACAGTGGCGAAGCCTGAAAGATTTTTTTATTGTACGGAATGTGGCGCAAAATATCCGAAATGGCTTGGGAAATGCGAAGACTGTGGACAGTGGAATACTATTGTTGAAGATATCAGAAATAGCATAAGTCATAGTACGTATGGAGGATATCGCAGTGGATCAACCACAACCGCAACAGTAGAATTCAATGATTTAATATGCTCAAGTGAAAAAGTTGATCGTATACTTACTGATATTCCAGAATTTGACCGAGTTCTCGGAGGTGGAGCGGTTCCTGGATCGGTGGTATTAATTGGCGGAGATCCAGGAATCGGAAAATCCACTCTATTGCTACAAGTACTTGCTTCTCTCTCTCAAAATAATAATTGTGTTTATATATCCGGTGAAGAATCGGCTGAACAAATTTGTTTGAGAGCATCCAGAATAGGTGTAAATAGCTCAAGTGTAAAATTGGCATGTGAAACTAATATTGATGCCATAATAAATTCTTTATCAAAAGTGGATTTTTTAGTTATAGATTCGATTCAGACATTACAAAGTCAATCTGTAGATTCTATTCCTGGTACTGTTACACAAGTTCGTACAGTTGCATATGAATTGATTAATTTTGCGAAAACAACAGGTACTACTGTATTTTTAATAGGTCATGTCACAAAAGAAGGAGCAATCGCAGGCCCGAAAATTTTAGAGCATATGGTAGATACAGTTTTGTATTTTGAAGGAGAACGTGGAAATTCTTATAGAATTCTAAGAGCTGTAAAAAACCGTTATGGTCCATGTGATGAACTCGGCATTTTTGAAATGCGAGGACAGGGATTATTTAGCGTTTCAAATCCTTCAGTATTATTTTTGCGACAAAGAGATAATGATGTTCCGGGAGCAACAGTTTTTTCCGGCATTGAAGGAACAAGACCGCTTTTAGCGGAAGTTCAGGCGTTAGTTTCAAAAAGTTACTTTACTGCAGCTCGAAGAACTGTCGTTGGCTGGGATCTTAATCGTTTATTTACAATCTTGGCCGTTATAGAAACAAAATGCAAAATTTCTTTTTCTGATCGTGATGTGTACTTAAATATCGCAGGTGGTTTGAAAGTTTCAGAGCCGGCATGTGATCTTGCTGTCGCTGCTTGTTTGCTTTCAGCACGAAGCGGATGCGCTATAAGTAACGATACTTGTGTTTTCGGGGAAATCGGCTTAACTGGAGAAATTCGCTCAGTAGCAAGATGTTCAGAACGAGTTAAAGAAGCACAAAAACTTGGTTTTAAAAATATAATTCTTCCTGCCTCAAATAAATTTGCGGATGATTCACATTCAGCAAATATAATGTCTGTAAAAAATTTGTTTGATGTTATAGAAATTCTAGGAATGAGTCGCCATCATGACTGAAAGTCAGCCATTCTTTAATTTGCTGGATTACACGTATATATTCATAATGCTTGCGTCAACACTTTTTGGGCTGGCTAACGGTTTTACACGTACGCTTCTAAGTCTTTTTGCTTGGGTTGGCAGTGCATTTATATCTACTGAATTCAGTCCATATGTTTACGAATTTTTGAAAGATAATTTCCAGGAACCAATGGCCGGAAAAGTTATTGCTTCCAGCAGTACATATGTAATCAGCTTGATAATTCTTATGGTTATATCCTTTCTTGTTGCTGATTTTGTAAAAAATTCAATATTATCGAGTTTGGATAGATCTTTAGGATTATTATTCGGATTGGTTCGTGGAATTTGCATTCCTGTTGGTTTGATTTCTATACTTTTGCTTTTAAATGTACCGAAAGATAAATTTTTTATTGTAGAAAATTCTAAAATTTCCTGTCTAATATATGATAGTTTGTCTTCATTTACTCCATACATTAACGTTTCAAATTTGAACATACGAAAAATGCTTAATATAGAAGAAAAAGAAAATATACAAAATGCTGTACTAAAGCAATTCTACGAACAAAAACTAAATCCGAAAAAAACTGGGCAAGAAATGTCTAAAGCCAAAAATGAATCAGCTAAAAATACGGCAAAGATTTCAAACTTTAAAATCAATTCTCCTCAGCATAACTCTTTAGGATTAAAAGTGACCTCGCATAAGCGTAATTCAAAAAAATATAATACAAAAAAATAACAAAGAGGAATTCTTAAAGAACCCCTCTTTTGACATCATTACATTCCTATGTTCTTTTACTTATCAACAGTTGGACGTTGGGAAATAATTTCATCAATTAAACCGAATTTTTTAGCTTCTTCAGGTGTCATGAAATTATCACGCTCCATCGCTTTTTCAATTTCAGCGATAGGCTGGCCCGTATGTTTATGATATATTCCGTTTAAACGAGCTCGTAATTCCAAAATTTCTTTAGCGTGAATTGCTATATCACTAGCTTGCCCTTGAAAACCTCCCGATGGTTGGTGAATCATAACTCGAGAATTCGGTAAAGAGAAACGCTTACCTTTTGCGCCAGCAGTAAGAAGCAATGAGCCCATTGATGCTGCCTGCCCCATACAAAGCGTCGTAACCTCCGGGGTAATATATTGCATGGTGTCATATATAGACATTCCCGAAGTAACTATACCTCCCGGAGAGTTTATATATAGATATATATCTTTTTTAGTATTTTCAGACTCAAGAAAAAGCAATTGAGCGCATATCAAACTGGCAGAAACATCATTCACCTCTCCTGTCAGAAATATAATTCGTTCTTTTAACAAACGAGAATATATATCGAAAGAACGCTCGCCACGAGATGTTTGTTCTATAACCATAGGAACAAGCGTATTGACGATATAATCAGATCCGCCATCCATTTTCATAATTGCTCCTTTCTTTACTTCACTACAAAAAATATAAACAACAAGTATGTATGAAAATTAAAAAAACAGCTTTTTTATTTAGCTTCTTTCTTATTTTTCTTTACTGTTTTTTTCGGTTCAGCTTCTTCTTTTCCAGCTTTAGCGCCTTTTACCACTTTCTCAGCTTTTGATTTCGTAGTCTTCTTTTCTGCTTTTTCTGCGACATTTTCCGTTTCTTTCTTCTCAACTTTTTTCTTCTTTTTTGAATCATGAGAAGCTTCATTATTATTTTCTTTAAAGAAATCAAATGTCTCTTCATCAAGTTCTATAAGTTGTTTTACAGAGCATTTCTTCTCTTTTATTTTTATAATTCCAAAGAGAAAATTTACGACTTTTTCTTCCAGAATTGGCCCGACTACCGCATTTAAAGCCGCACCACGAGAATACATATCCCATATTGCTTTTTCATGTCCCGGATACATTGTAGCAATATTCCTGATACTTGCACTAATTTCTTCCTTAGAGACTGTTATTTTATGTTTTTTTGCGATTTCAGCAACCACAAATCCCAAACGCACACGACTTTCCGCTATTTTTACGCATTCTGCCTCAGCTTCCGGCGTCATTTCATGCCCAAGTTTTTTCGCTTCTATCGTTAACTGCCGTTTTACTTCGCCTAACTCAACATCAAGCATATTTTTTGGAATAGAGAAGTCATATAAATCAGCCATTTTCTCTAAAAGATCACGCTTCATTATACCTTTTGACATTTGATCATAATGCGAAATAGCTCTTGTTTCAGCCCATGCATGTAATTTGGAAAAATCTTCATATCCTAAACTTTTTGCAAAAGTATCATCTAATTCAAATTCAGTAGCTTTAGCTATCTTTTTTATTGTAGCGGAATAATCTAATTTTTTCCCAGCAAGATTCTTATCTTTCAAATCTTTCGGATAATTTACTGAAAATTCAACAACATCCCCTACTTTTTTATCTATAAGCGGCTTCCAAAAAGCGTCCATTACATTCGGATCACCAATTATAATATCAATATTATTGGCTATATCATTTTTGCGATTTTTCATTTTTATTTTCGCAAGTAAATCCACAGATACTTTATGGCCTTCTTTAGCTTTTGTCTTTGCCGGTTCATCGACCCAATTCTTGTTATTTTTTCTGATCTCATCAAAGATACTATTAATCTCTGTTTTTGTTATTTCTGCAACATGTTTCGTTAATTCCACCGAAGATAAATCTTTAACATCAACAGCCGGCATGGTTTCAAATGTTAGCGAAAATTCTATTCCGTTACTATCATCTTTTAAAATTTTCGTAGCAAAATCGAATGAAACAGAAAGTTTTTCGTCGTTTATAATTTTTCGAGATATTTCCGCAATCAAATTCTTTACAGAATCGGCTCTCATTGTCACACCATACATACGACGTATAACATCTACCGGAACTTTACCGGGACGAAAACCTGACATGCGAGTTTGCGCAGCTCTTTCCTTTAATTTTTCAACAAAGGCATTTTCAACTTCATCAGGCGATACAAACACTGTATAACTTCTTTTAAGTCCATCTATCGTGCTATTAAGAATTTTCATATTCACTCCTTACAAAAAAATCAACGTATGATATTTATTCCATAAAATCTAACTGGTGCGGGTGAAGGGACTCGAACCCCCACGGCGTGAACCACCAGAACCTAAATCTGACGTGTCTACCAATTCCACCACACCCGCTTACAACCTCTCAGCATCATTCATATATTTTACTATTTTAACTACGCATATGATGCTTTTATGTTTTCTAATGACTGTTATATCATTTATTGGGTTAACAAAAAACTATTTTTTAGTATGTTAAAAGCATTTAAATCAGAAGTATTCTGTTAACTATTATTTATCGGTACAAATTACGGTTCTTATCGGACATTCAACAAATAGCTTTTTTATGGTATTTTTGTACAAATCTGTGCTAACTTCAGCAAAAGGCAGATATATTTTTTCTATTTTTTCATCAATATCAGATATATTATAAAAGCCATTTTCAGCAACTTTTATCATATATTCTTGAATATCTTTCAATTCATCAAAATTAATATTTTTTTGATACTCCGCAATTTTTTCATTAAAATATTTCATATAGGTATTCAGATTTTTTTTATCGATATAAATAAATAAGAAAACAGTGTTTGAGTATGATCTTTCAATAAATTCAGCATGAATTTTATGGGCTATATTTAACTTAATCAATCCTTTTGAAAAATCAGAATAATTATCATCAAATAACGCCTTAATTATTATACGCACCGCGGCTTTTCCCACATCAGAAAGTTGATCAATCCTGATTCCATGCGCAATTCCTATTACATCACGCATATTTTCTTTTCTGATTATTTCAGGTGATGCTATTTTAGCAGATGAAATATTATCATTATAATTGTATTCTGGAATTGTCAGAGCTGAATTACTTTTTCCATCAGGTACATTTTCAAATATTATATTCAGATAATTTCTTATATCATATTTTGAAATATCTCCAACGAAAAAAGCTTTCAAATTTTTACATGTTAATTTTTGTTTGATGAAATTTTCTATATCTTTTTTTGATATTTCAGATATAGTTTGTGATGTACCAGACGGGTTCATGCCGTACGAGCATGAGCCATAAAGTAGCTCAAATAATTTTTGTCGCATTAACTGTGTTGGATACGTTGTCTCAGGATTAACAACAGCGGGAATGGATTCTTTTGCGGTTTCTACATCACCATCGGAAAAAGATGGATTAACAAAAGTATTATTGAAAAAATGAAATACTTGTTCCGCATTATCTTTTTTTACAAAAAACGAAATCTTAAAATCATCTTCATATGAATTAACTTCAAAATCTCTCACCCCCATTTCAATTATTTTATCGAAAGTTTCTTCTTTAGATAATCCATTTATTTTTTTAAATAAAAGTGCTGAAACAAGATTTGATATTCCATGCGCATTTAGATCGTTATTTAATACTCCGGCGTTTTTGAATACAAATTTTACATATATCATATCTCGATTTTTTAATGGCAAGACATATACTTCAGAAGCACGATTGTTAATTACATTTTCAAAATGTACATGAGAATCGGATCCTTCTTTTTTGAAAAAAAACAACATTAGCATTAAAAGCATTATTAATATAATGACTATTCCTGTTTTTGTTTGGTTCTTTTCCATTATTATTTATCCGATCTGTATTTTGTGTTTATTTCAAATTTAGATTGTTCACACATGATTTTATGCGCAAAATTTTTAATTCTTTCCGGAGATGATTTTCTAATTATTTCAGATAAAGGTGTTTCTATGTTTATTTTACTGAAATATTTTTCTATTATTTGCTCATTTATTTTAACCATATCATATTTATAGACATTTTCAGAAATTTTTTCCCTATCAGCGATTTCCGATATCGTTTTTTCATCTATTGCGACTGAAGATATTTTTTCAACAAAAAGATTATACAATTTTTTTATTTCTTGTTGTGATACATCTTTTTTCGGATAAAGCGATACATTGATTATATCAGAATTAGAGCATCTGATGAAAAAATCTCCATAACAATACGATAATTTTTGATAAACCATTTGGAATTGTTTAAATAATTCATATTCCAGTATTCGCATAAATGCGGGGGCTGTCTTTCTATCTTCTTCTTCAGAAACGGTATATACATATGTTATTGAATTTTGCTCATGTTCATTTTCTAAGTTAATAAATTTATCCTTATTGTTTGTTAAAGAATTTTTCTGTGGGACATTAATTACATCTGAGAAATGATTTTTATTTTCAATGTTATTTTTTAAAAACGTTATAAATTTTTCATTAGCGAAATTTTCAAAATTCCCAGATATAATTATTAATTTTATATTATTTTTGAAATTGTTATTAAAATATGTCTTTACATCTTCAACGGTTATTGTTTTTAGTATCCCTTCATTAAATATAATTTGCGGATGTGTTAATGCAAAAATATTATCTGATACAGAATTATATCTGTTATAGCTAATTAATTTCTTTTGCAGAATGATTTTCCTCTTACATAATTCCAAAGTTTGATTATCTAACGAAAAACTTTCTGTTTCCTTTTTTACTAAATCAAAAAAATTACTCAAATATTTAGGATGCATACGAGCGTTAATTGCTGTATATGCGCTGGTACAAATTGTATTATATTCTATCCCGATTTGCTGAAATTGCTTATGTAATTTTCTATTAACAAAATTTTCGACTATTATTTCAATAATTCCGTTTTTGTTAATGGAAGAATCTACTTTTCCAACTTTATATACGACACTTACCACTGCTGTAGGAATAGGTAAATGGGGTTCTGAATGTACAACAATATAAGGTTCTGTAAGATAATTATTATTTTCCTTTTGATTATTGGCAGAATAATTCATTTCTTCATTAATAATCGTATAATTTTTTTTAATAACTTCGGAATTTTCGTCAGCAAAAATATATTGATGAATACATAAAATTATGATCGTTGTTATAGCGATTTTGATTTTATTCATTTGCATTTCCGCCCATAATAATGAAAGGTATTTCATTTTCATTTAGATTATTTTTGCAAAACATATTTACTTCACTAAGCGTTACATTATCTATTCCGTTTAAAAAATCTGACAATGCATTTAATCCTAATCCTTTCAACATAGCTGAAAAACAAAATCCACTCAAATTATCTGAATTTCGCAAACCTATTACAGTTGATCCTTTTAGTAATTTTTTTGCGAATTGTAATTCCGTTTCAGTAATCCCTTTTTCACGAAAATCACGAATAATATCTTTAAGTGCGGAAATCGCTTGATCAACTTTTTTATTATCAGTTTGCAAAATCCCTATTATATAATCAGAATGGTCATAATTAATTGTAGAGATACTGCCACTGTATATATATCCTTTGCCTCTTAAAATACCGAGTAATCTTCCTTTAAAAACAGAACCTTCTCCGAAAATAGTTGTAAAAATTCGAGCTGCGAATCTGTCTTTTGATTTTATTTTCACTCCTTTTAATGCAAAAATAATTGAACTTCCGGAACCTTTTACAAAATATTTTTTTTGAAACTTTGTTATTGCCGGTTGAATATCTTCAACAGAATTTTCTGAAATTTTTCCGTCATTTACATTTTCGAAAATTTTATCAATTAGACTTTTCGCTTTTTCTTCAGAAATGTTTCCGAATATACATCCTTCTGCGTTATTAGCTATAATAAAATTTTTTCGATATTGTTGTAAATCATCTACATTCAATTTTATGAAATTTTCCGCAGATCCGAATAATCCACTAGCATAACTATGAGATTTAAATAATAAAGAAGGAATAATTGTATATATCGCTACTAAATTTCGATTTATGCTGTAATCTTGTAAAATCGCAATCACTGATTCTTGCGAGATCTTCACTTTTTCTTTTTCAAATTTCGGATCACAAATAGCAGCATTTAACAAACTTACCCCTTTATCTATTGTCAGAAGTGGAGCTGTTAAATGAAATCGGACTCTATCTATACCAGCAGCACAAAAAATATTAATCATTTCTGTAGATGTTTCTCTTTCAAATTGTGCTGATGAATATTTTCCGCAACCTTTAAATACTGTCGAGCTATATAAATACGGAACGCCTGCTTTGGAGAGTTCTTGATAAGCAGCTCCTGAGTTATTAAACGCAATTTTTATATGCACTAATTGAGAATTTGTATCTTGTGCGTAAATAAAACGGATGCCTCTATAACTTCTTAGCTCTTTTACTTCTTGTATATTTCTTGATTTTTTTTGAGCGGTCATATGATTTTTTGTATAAGCAGGCGGCGTATTTCTTTCATTAGCAAATGTAACATCAAAAAAAATCATAAATAACGTACAGATTACTATATAATCACTTATTTTTTTAATCACTATCATGCTCCTTAGGTAACATTCTCGAAATAGCTATTGGAGATGATTTTAATATTTCACACAATATATCATTACATTCTTTTGCGTTTATAGATTGAATTACGTCATCCATTTTTTGAATTTCTTCTAAAGAATATCCATTTGCAAAATAATTAACCATTAAAAATGAAATCGTAGCAATATCCTCTTTCTTATAAGCATCGGCTAAGGCGTTTTGTCGTTTAACTATATTTAATTCAGTTTCAGAGATACCGTTACAAAGTATCTTTTCAAGCAAATATTTCAAAACATCTTCACTTTTATAAAGATTATCAATTGAAGAACATTGCAATTCAATTTCAAGAGTATCGAATATATTCGATGTATGGTCATATACAAAGTGAATTTTATTGGCGATATTAAATGAATGTTCTAATGTATTTTTAAACATAGATTTAGATTGATTTAGAACAGCAAAAGCCAATTCAGCAGCCATCTTTTTTCTGAAATTTTTGTTTATCGTTTGTGGGACAAAATATGTATAGTTTGCACAAGCTAATGTCCCGATTTTTGAAGATTTGAACTCTATTACTTTTGTATTTTTCGGTTTATCTTTATTTTTTTTTGTTCTTACAATATTTTTGCTTGGTATTTTTTCAAAGTATTTTTTAACTAATGATTTTATATTGGCTACATCGATATCTCCAGTTAAAAAAATCACAGCATTGTTAGGCGCAAACCATTTGTTGCGAAACTTGACTAAGTCATTGGGAGTAATAGACTCTATTTCATTGCGCCATCCGATAATCGGAATTCTATTAAAAATATATGCGTTTTCTAATTCACTATATTGACCGTCAGGATAATTATCCGTTCGCATACTTCTTTCTTCTAATATTGCTCCTTTTTCTGACTTAAATTTCTCTATATCTATATCAAACTCTCCCATTCGCATTGATTCATGTTTTAATACTGTTTCTATATGTTCTGTTGGTACAACTTCTTCAAAGCAAATAAGTTGGTTCGATGTAAATGCGTTAAATTCTGCCCCTATTCCTTCTAAAAAATCAGAGAATTCGCATTTGTTGTTAAAAAATGCCATATGTTCTAAATAATGTGCGACTCCGGATTTTGAAATTGCGTCATCGTCTGAGCCGCATTTGTAATATACTATGCATGAAATTATCGGTACATTCTTTTTTTCTATACAAATTACCCGCAAACCATTACTTAATGTAAGATCCATTGTAATGTTGTATTTCGCATGAACATTTATTATGGAAAAGACAATTATTAGTAAACTAAAAATAAACGATTTCACTTGATAAATTACTTTCGTAGCAATAGCAATACATTAAAACAAAACAGAAAAATAATAGCAACAGTATAATTTTTAAGAAAATAGCTTCAATATGATCTCCAAAATACTAATGTTTTCTCTTGCAAATAGTAATAGGATATGATAAAAGCATACATCTGATCATCATTTGTTGAGGTTATATGGCTAAGAAAATTGTGGGGTATATAAAACTGCAAGTTCCTGCAGGTAAAGCTAACCCTTCTCCTCCAATAGGACCGGCTTTAGGTCAAAGAGGATTAAATATTATGGAATTTTGTAAAGCGTTTAATGCGCAGACTCAGTCTTATGAAGCAGGGACACCTCTTCCTGTTATTATAACGGCTTATGGAGACAGAACATTTTCATTTATCATAAAATTGCCGCCAGTTTCTTATTTTTTGAAACAAGCCGCCGCAATTACAAAAGGTGCCTCCGCTCCTGGGAGAGGTGGTAAGTCTGGTTCTGTTACTATGGAACAAGTACGTGAGATCGCCACAAAGAAAATGAAAGATTTAAACGCAAATGACATTGATGCGGCAAGCATGATGGTTATAGGATCAGCTCGTTCAATGGGATTGGAGGTTGTTCAATAATATGGCTAATGTCGGAAAAAGATACAAAAAAATGGCCGATAAGTTAGAAGCTGGAAAAAGCTATAAACTAGCTGAAGCCGTTGCGTTTTTAAAGGATAATTCTACCTGCAAGTTTGATGAGACTGTTGAAGTTTCAATCAATTTGAATGTAGATCCTCGTAATGCCGATCAAAATATTCGTGGAATGGTTTCCATGCCAGCAGGGACAGGTAAAACAAAGCGTGTCGCCGTATTTGCCAGAGGTACTGCCGCTGATGAAGCAAAAGCCACAGGGGCGGATTTTGTTGGAGCTGAAGATCTCGCCGAAAAAATTCAATCGGGAGATATCGAATTTGAAGTTTGTATCGCCAGCCCGGATATGATGGGTGTTGTAGGACGTCTTGGAAAAATTTTGGGACCAAAAGGACTCATGCCGAATCCGAAACTCGGAACTGTAACGCCTAACGTTGTTGCCGCAATCAAAAACGCAAAAGCTGGACAAGTCGAATATCGTCTTGATAAAGCCGGAATCGTTCATGCAGGTCTATGCAAAATAAGTTTTGCTAAGAAAAAGATCGAAGAGAACGTAAAAGCGTTTGTGGGGGCGGTTGTTAAAGCAAAACCTGCTTCAGTAAAAGGAAATTACTTGAAATCGGTGACGATATCAAGTACTATGGGTATTGGTTTGAAATTGGATACCTCCGAAGTATTCACTTTCTGATCTCCTTTGTAGATCGCTGTCGAAGACCATCGGTGCTACATTTGTAGCTTAATTCCCGATGCAGATAGTCTGTTTGTTGGCTTTTATCTGAATATAATCGACAGTTTTTTAATCGGACATCAGAAAATGATGATTTAGGATGTTTTTTGTTAGAGGAAACTGTGAAAAAGAATCAAAAGACTGAAGTGGTAACGAAGATTAAGCAAGATCTTGATTCAAGTGAAGCTGTATTTGTAGTTACACAAAATAAAATGACAGTTGCCGAAACTGAAGATCTGAGAAAGCGTCTTAGAGAGTCACAGAGCAGTTATTTCGTATGCAAAAACACACTTGCTCGAATTGCTGTTACCGGAACTCCATATGAATGTGTTTTGCCCCAATTAAGCGGACAAAGCGCTCTCGTTTTCACAAAAAATCTTACAGGTTCCGCAAAAGTTGTTCAAGAATATGCCTCCAAAAGCGATGGTAAAGTTACGATCGTTTGTGGTGGATATAGTGGAAAGTTGTTGAGTGCGGCAGAGATTAAAACGCTGTCTCAATTGCCTTCTATGGATGAGTTGCGTGCAAAAATTATTGCTGTTATACAGACTCCGGCTCAGCGTATTGCTACGTTATCGCAGGCGCCTGCAGCGCAAATTGCACGTGTGTTAAAAGCCTATTCAGAGAAATAAATGAGGAGATAGAAAAAATGGCTGCAAATTTAGATAAGATTGTTGAGGAATTATCCAAGCTTACCGTTTTGGAAGCTGCGGAATTAAGCAAAAAATTGGAAGAAGTATGGGGTGTTTCCGCCGCAGCTCCGGCTGCCGTCGCTGTTGCCGCTGCTCCAGCCGCTGCTGCCGCTGAAGAGAAGACTGAATTCGATGTTGTTTTGACAGATGCGGGTGCTTCCAAAATTGGTGTAATCAAAGTCGTAAGAGAATTAACCGGACTTGGATTAACAGAGGCGAAAGCTCTTGTAGAAGCGGCTCCTAAAGCTGTAAAAGAAGCAGTTTCAAAAGATGAAGCAAATAAAATGAAAGAGAAACTCGAAGCCGCTGGTGCAAAAGTAGAGTTGAAGTAATTTTTTTTGTTACAATTGGTTAACTATTATAAAATCACGGTGTCATAATTATTGATACCGTGTTTTTTTATGTAAAATATCAGTATTTTTTATGAAAAACCTTATTTCTCTCCAATTTTAAAATGAGTTAGTGTATCTTAAAGTGTATCTTAAATATTTTTGTAATCTTTTTAATTTTTATTAACGACTTATTAATAAAGTTTGTAAAATAATTAACGATTATTAATTACGAGGTTCGAAAGGTGTTAAAAATAGCAATTTGCTCTGGAGGAACTGGAGGACATATGTTTCCAGCTTGTGCTTTATTTGAGGCACTAAAGTCACGAGGGCATAATGTAAATATGATTACTGATACCAGAGGAAATCGTTTTTGTTCTAATATATCAGAGTCAAACAAAATAGTTATTAACACTATAAGATTCACTCTTAGAACTCTATTAATAGATATTCCGACATTTATTTCAGAGGCCTGTTCCTTGTATAAGCTTTGGAAAGATAATCGCCCTGATATAATTATCGGATTCGGCGGATTATTTACCGTAATTCCTATTTTTGTAGGGAAATTTTTGAGATCCAAAATAATTATATATGAACAAAATTCAGTTATAGGACGAGCAAATGCTTTATTGGCGTCATTTGCTGATTGTAAAATCTCAACATTTTCGATAGGTGAGGATTGGCATCAACTTTCATCTCCTGTTCGAAAGGAATTTATAGAAGCGGCTAAGTCTGATTATAAATGTGATAACCGTTTAAAAATTGTAGTTATCGGAGGCAGTCAAGGAGCTTTATCATTTTCTTGTATTATTCCAAATTCTTTATCGTTAATAGACGCAAACCTTAGAAGTAATATAGATATTGTTCAACAAGTTAGCTCAGCAAAATTAGATGAATTAAAAATGAAGTATGAAGAACTGGGAATAAATGCTCATTTACTTGATTTTGTCCATGATGTTGCGAGAGAAATGGCCGAAGCACAATTGATTATTTGCAGATCAGGGGCTTCTACTCTAGCTGAATTATCAACACTTGGCCGTCCCGCAATTCTTATTCCGTATCCTTTTGCTTCTGATAATCATCAATTCCACAATGCCGTATGCTACAAAAATAAACGAGCTGCATGGTTAGTAGAGGAAGATGAAAATATAGAGAAGAAACTTGCGGAAATAATTATTAATCTTTTGATGCATAGAGAATTGCTAAAAGCGGCAGCTTCAAATATGATTAATAAATTAGGGAATAAATCCACTGAAATTTTTGCGGATTTTATAGAAAAGAATATAGATAAATAAAGGTGCTTTTGTGAGAAGAAGTTTCACTAACACAGGTGTGATACATTTTGTAGGTATCGGTGGAATAGGAATGAGTGGGATTGCCGATATTTTGCTTAATTTGGGTTACAATGTCAGAGGTAGTGACCTAAAAGAGAATGCAATGATTACCAGACTTACTCGAAAAGGTGTGAAGGTGACTATCGGGCATGAAGCAAATAATGTTCATGGAGCGTCTGTTGTTGTTGTATCTTCAGCTATTTCAAAAGATAACCCGGAAATATTGGAAGCCAGAAAATTGCATATTCCTGTTGTTAAAAGAGCTGAAATGCTGGCAGAATTAATGAAGATGAAATATTCTGTCGCAGTTGCTGGAACACATGGAAAAACCACAACTACTTCCTTGGTAGCCGCTATTTTGGATCAAGCCGGTATGGATCCGACAGTTATTAATGGCGGAGTTATAAATGCCTACAATAGTAATGCTCGACTAGGTTCTGGTGAATGGGTTGTTGTTGAAGCAGATGAATCTGACGGTTCGTTTACAAAACTTGCTTCGACAATTGCTGTTGTTACGAATATAGATTTTGATCATATCGATAATTTTAAAGATTTTTCAGAATTAAGAGGCCTTTTTTCTCAGTTTGTTGAGAGTATCCCATTTTATGGAGTCGGAATTTTATGCATAGATCATCCTGAAGTCGCAAAAGTCGCTGCCAATACAGTTGATCGTCGTATAATTACTTACGGATTATCAGAAAAAGCAGCTGTATCTTGTCAGAATCTCACTCTTTCAGCAAGTGGATCGCATTTCGATGTCTGTTTTTCTGATGAGCTTATAAAAAATTTCTCACTCAAACAAAATTGTTGGAAAAATATTTCGATCCCTATGTTTGGAAAGCATAATGCACAAAATGCTCTGGCAGCAATTTCCGTTGCGGTTGAATTAGGGATTTCCGAAGAAAATGTAAGAATTGCTCTCGGATCATTTATGGGGGTTAAACGCAGATTTACACGTGTCGCTGAAATTAATGGAGTAACTGTAATAGATGATTATGCGCATCATCCCGTTGAAATTGCCGCTGTATTAAATGCCGCCAGAACTTCTTGTAGTGGGAATATATATGCTGTAATGCAACCACATAGACATACAAGATTGAAGAATTTTTTGGATGATTTTGCAAAAGTTCTGGAATTAAGTGACCATGCTTTTATTACTCCTATATACTCTGCGGGAGAACGACATAACGATGTTGATCATTTTTCTTTACTAAAAAAAATCCAGGAAAATGGTACTGTAAAAGCTGATTTTGTCCAAGATGTTTCAACTTTAGCCGCAAAAATTTCACCGATACTTAGATCCGGTGATTTTGTGATTTTCTTAGGAGCAGGCGATATTACTCAATGGGCTTATAATTTTCCAAATTTTTTTAATACTGAACGGTAAGGAGTAAAAATGACTTTGTCGATTATTGATTCATTACCTGTCGTTCGTGGTGTCCTTGAAGAAAATGCTTTATTAAGTAAAAAATCTTGGTTTGGTGTTGGGGGGCCAGCTGAAATTTTATTCATACCTGAGGATATTGACGATCTCGTTTTCTTCCTTAGAAATGTTCCTGATAATATCAATATAACAATCCTCGGCGCTATTTCTAATGTGCTTATTCGTGATGGTGGTATTGAAGGCGTCGTAATCCTTCTGGGAGAACAATTTAAAAAAATATATGTTGAAGATGAAATAATTGAAGTCGGAGCGGCAGTTAATTGTACTCGCCTAGCTACTGTTGCTGTAGACGCAGAACTTGGGAATTTGGAATTTCTTATGGGATTACCTGGAACAATTGGCGGAGCATTGAAAATGAACGCTGGTTGTTATGGTTCGGAAATTTCTGATTTTTTAGTTGAATTTGAAGCTGTAACGACATCCGGACATATAAAATGGTTTACTAAGAAAGATATAAAATTTGAGTATAGGCATTCGGGTATTCCTGATGATTTGATCGTTACTCGAGCTTGGTTTAAAGTTAATTCTAATGTTAATTATTCTATTCTCAAAAAAGTAAATTCGATTGTTGAAAAAAGAAAAGCTTCACAGCCATTGAATAAACGTTCATGCGGATCGACATTTAAGAATCCTACAGGCAAAAAAGCTTGGGAATTAATAGAAAAAGCAGGTGGACGAGGTATGCGAATAGGCGGTGCCATGGTATCTGATAAACACTGCAATTTTATTGTTAATGAGGGCAACGCAACTGCTAATGACATAGAAACACTTGGAGAAAAAATTGCGCAAAAAGTTCTTGAGACATCTGGTATTCAATTAGAATGGGAAATAGTTAGACTGGGAAGGAGATAAAACATAATGAGAAATTTTAAAAAAATTTGTGCTGTAAAAGGTGGTTTTTCAACAGAACGAGAAATTTCATTAATCAGCGGTACAGAAATGGCAAAGGCAGCGAGAAATCTTGGATACAATGTTTGTGAATTCGATTTTACAGGGGATCTTCCAACGTTAATTACATTTCTAAAGTCAGAAAATGTTGATTGTATTTTAAACGGATTTCATGGAGCAGGTGGTGAAGATGGCAATATACAAGCTGTTTTTAATTTGTTAAATATTCCTTATACTCATTCAGGAGTTATGGCATCGTCAATCGCAATGGATAAGTATGTTTCTGGCCTTATTTTTACTCAAAACGGAATACGAGTTCCAAATAACAGACTATATATCTGGGATGAATTTTGCAAAAATCCTGATTTCCCGTTACCTTTTGTAATAAAACCAGTCAACGGTGGTTCTTCATGTGGAGTATATATTATCAACCAGCTGTCGGATCTCAATTCTATTGAATGGAAATACGGCAAACATGTGCATGTATCTGAATATATTCCTGGACTGGAACTTTCTATTGGTGTTCTTGATGGAAAGGCATTGGAAATAACAAATATTTTAACTCCATCAGGATTTTATGATTACACTAATAAATATACAGAAGGCGGTTCATTCCATGAGCTTCCCGCAAAAATTCCTTCAAATATCCGTAGAGAAGCTATGGATATGGCCGAAAAAACTTATAATATACTAGGGTGTAGAGGAATAACACGTACAGATTTTCGATATAATGATGTTACAAACGAGTTATTTGTTCTGGAAATAAATACTCAACCGGGAATGAGCCCACTTTCACTTGTTCCTGAACAAGCCAAGTACGTCGGTATTACATTCGAGCAATTAGTAGATAGATTAATAAAAGAGTCTTGTTTTGATGAGTTTTAATATAATTAAATTACGATCTAAAGATTATTAAAAACAGATATAATTAAAATAGGATTATTTGATTTTTATCAAATTTTTTCGCATTTCTTTGATTTTATCTGTTATTCGTGTAATAATACACGAGTTTAGTTGTTTTTGTGGAGATTCTTATGGGATATTGCGAGCTCATTATAGTTATATCAGCCTTATTGGCATTGGTATACGGAGCGTGGAATGCAAATTCTATGCTCAATCTTAGCACCGGAAATGAAAAAATGCGTGAAATAGCCGCAGCTATTCAAGAAGGTGCATCAGCTTATTTAAATAGACAGTATATGGCTATTGGCGTAGTCGGAGTTATCATGACGGCAGTAGTTTGGGTATGCGTAGGTTGCTATCCAGCTATTGGTTTCGTGCTTGGTGCTGTTTTATCAGGTGTTGCTGGATACGTCGGTATGAACATATCAGTACGTGCCAATGTAAGAACAGCTGAAGCAGCCAGAAAAGGCCTCGATCATGCTTTATCAGTTGCTTACAAATCAGGAGCTATTACGGGTTTTCTTGTCGTTGGTCTCGGATTACTTGGTATAGCTTTGTATTATTTCTATTTAAGATGCTGTGTAAGTGATACAAGATTAATTTCTGAATCGTTGATTGCCATGAGTTTCGGAGCATCTCTTATTTCTATTTTTGCTCGTCTTGGGGGAGGGATTTTTACGAAAGGCGCAGATGTCGGAGCTGACCTTGTTGGAAAAGTAGAAGCCGGTATTCCTGAGGACGATCCTCGTAATCCTGCTGTTATAGCAGATAATGTTGGAGATAACGTAGGAGATTGTGCCGGCATGGCTGCGGATTTGTTCGAAACATATATAGTAACGCTTTCCGCTACAATGGTTCTTGCCAGTATATTCTTCAAAGATGCGGCAAAAGAAACTCTGATAATGTATCCATTGGTCATCTGTGGCGTTTGTATTTTCGGATCTTTGCTTGGTACGTTTTTTGTAAAACTCGGGAACAATAAGAACGTTATGCATGCTTTATATAAAGGGCTTTTAGCGACAGTGCTTTTCTCGTTTATCGCTATGTTTTTCGTTTCAAAGAGTATGTTTAATTTTAGTGACGTATTTGTTGTTGAGGGTGGAAAACCATTTACAGGAGCTGCTATTGTATTTTGTGGAGCTATAGGTCTTATTATTACATTAGCACTAGTATGGATTACCGAATATTACACCTCTTATGCATATCGCCCTGTAATTAGCATTGCAAAAGCCTCAGAAACAGGACATGGAACAAACATAATTCAGGGACTGGCTATTTCTATGGAATCAACAGCTCTTCCTGTTATTATAATATGTATGGGCATATTGAGTTCATATTTGAATGCCGGTCTTTATGGAATTGCGATTTCTGCTACAGCTATGTTAGCTCTTGCCGGAATGATTATAACTATCGATGCTTATGGTCCGGTAACAGACAATGCCGGTGGAATTGCGGAAATGTCAGGATTACCTGAAAAGGTTCGTGAAGTAACCGATAAACTTGATGCTGTTGGGAACACAACAAAGGCTGTTACAAAAGGATACGCAATCGGTTCTGCAGGATTAGCTTCTTTAGTTTTATTTTCAGCTTATACTCAAGATATTGTACATTATTTTCCTGATTTGAACGTTGATTTCTCACTTGGTGATCCATTTGTTGTTATAGGATTGCTTATAGGTGGATTACTTCCGTATTTATTTGGAGCATGCGGAATGATGGCCGTAGGACGAGCGGGTGGTGCGATTGTTATAGAAGTACGTCGACAATTTAAGACAATCAAAGGTATTATGACAGGAAAAGCAAAACCGGATTACAAAACAGCTGTCGATATGCTAACTAAAGCGGCAATAAGTGAAATGGTTTTACCTTCTATGTTACCAGTATTAGCACCAATCCTTCTTTATCTTTCAGTTGGATATTGTTCGGGAAATAAGGCTGGTATTACCAGCGTTGGAGCTATGTTGCTCGGAACGATTGTGACCGGAATTTTCTTAGCGATCTCAATGACTTCAGGTGGTGGCGCATGGGATAACGCAAAGAAATATATCGAAAACGGTAATTTCGGTGGAAAAGGCTCAGAAGCTCATAAAGCCGCTGTTACAGGAGATACCGTTGGAGATCCTTATAAAGATACAGCAGGTCCGGCAATTAATCCGATGATAAAAATTACAAATATCGTTGCGATTCTTTTGCTTGCGACATTAGCTAAGATTTTTTCATAATCTAGATTTTGAATACTAATAATAAAAGCCTCTTCTGTTTTTATATGGAAGAGGTTTTTTTTAAATTATATAAATAAATTTTTAAAGAATAGCTTCATATAATGTTACTGAAAATTAGAAAAATAGAGGTTGAATATGAAATCAAAAATATCTGCTTTTGTATGTATTTCGATTTTATTAGGTATATCAGAATTCGTGTATGCGGATAATTCAGATGTTTCTCAAAAAAATTATCAGAATAAAACAATTTTTCTTGATTATGCATCATCCTGGCCTGCAAATGAGCAAGCTGCCAAAAAATTTAATGAAGTCAACAAATTATATGGAAATTCATCCGGAATGAATCAGCATGCCGGAGATTTGTTCAACCTTGAAGCTCAATCAGCTCAAGTATTAGCAGATAAATTGCGTGTAAAAATCGGCCAAATTCACTTTACATCAGGAGCGACTGCCGCTAATAACGTAGCAATTCTCGGAGTAGCTTATAAGTATCCGAAATGTCATCTTATTACATCAAAAATTGAACATAAAAGCGTTTTACATGTATTTAAACATTTGGAAGAACAAGGTTATAGAGTTACTTATCTTGATGTAGATAAGCAAGGACATATAGATATATCTCAGCTTGAAAAAAGTATTCAAAAAGATACTAAACTTATTTCAATACAAATGTTCAATAGTGAAATTGGAACTCTGCAAGACTTACAAAAAATAGGAGAAATAGCCAAAAAACATGGAATTTTGTTCCATTCCGATGCTGCTCAATCATTCTGTAAATACGATATTGATGTAGAAAAAATGAATATTGATTTGTTAACTGTTTCAGGCCATAAAATCGGAGCTCCAAAAGGTATAGGTGCTTTATATGTACGTAAATTTGACGATTTACAGCCGATTATGTTCGGTTCCGGAGATCCATTATTCCCGGGAACGAAGCCTACAGCAAGTATTTGCGCTTTTGCGGAAGCTGTTAAAACTTTTAAAATTGATAAAGCAAAAATAGAACGAAATTATAATATTCTTAAAACAGAAATATCAAAAATAAAAGATGTATACATAAATTCATCAACTCCATCCCATGTATTTTCAGTTTCTATATGCGGTATATTGTTAGGTGATTTAAAAGCCGGAATGTTTGATTATTCATTTTCTTCGGGCTGTTCATGTCAAACACATAGCAGATCTAATGTTATTGAGGCAATAGATCCACAAGCAAAATAACCGCATACTACTATTAGAATAAGCTTTTCTGATAAAGTTTCTGACAAACAGTAGATAGAATTCGCAAAAAAATTAAAAACAGTTGTTGAAAAATGGAGAAAAGAAAGATCTATTGAAAAAGCATGTGAATCACAAGAACAGGAAAAATTAAACTCTCATCTTGATGAAATACAACAGTACGTAAATGAAAAGCAATAGATCATAAATTTTAAATTGATCATTATAATATATATGTAAAAAAATATTTGCAAAAATAAATAAAATTTGATATAATTTATCTCAATAAAGTCATAAATGTATTTTTTGCAATACCTAAATTAAATTTATTTTTATTATTAAGGAGATCTATAATGAACAATTATAAAATACTATATTTTGTTGTAGCTTTTATTCTTACGGGATTTATTAATGCGCAAGAAAATGCTGTAAAGAATTCTCAAACAAAATCTTCTGAAGGACCTCTCGCCGTATATTTCATTGATGATGATAGACCTTTTGTACCAAATCCCATTGATATGGCCTATATAAATGATCAACAACCGCCAGCAAAAGAAAATTCAACAAAATCTTCTGAAGAACAAACGCAGATTTTAAATTACAATACTTCTGATTCTACGCAATCTGCTCCTATCTATGAACTGAATCCGGTAAATAAAGATCAAATTACTTATAATCAGGCTAACGAAGAAAATATAGGAGAAAGGAATTTATCAGACATTAATAGCACAAAATCAATACCTGTATATACTGATATGGTAAGATAAATTGTATATATAAAACAGTAAGCTTACTCTTTCAAAATATTTCTGTTAAAGTAAAAATACTTTGGAGTAAGCTTATTATTTTTCTTTTTTTACTCATATCATTGTGAAAATGCCTGCGATAATGGTATAAACATTTCAGAAATGATATTCTGATAGCTATATACGTACAATTTTTACTGTATACTTTTATTTGATTCTAACTTGTCCCATTTAGCACTATAACCGATTTGGAGAATAGGTCTATTTTGGAGACCGTGTCTATACTTGTTATTATCAAGTAACAATTTTTCCTTTTTCTGTTCAGTTATAGACAGGTTAGTATTTATATTTATAGATTCTAACTTGTTCCATTTAGCACAATAACCGATTTGGTATTTATTATTGACAGCTTTACATTTTTTCTGTTCAGGATTAAGTAACAATTTCACCTTTTTCGGTACAGTTATAAACAGGGTATTTATATTATATTTTTTTTCTGAATTTACCTCGTCAATAATAGTACTCTTTTGCAAATCTTGCTCTTTTTTACCATCATCTTCTTCAGATAGCCTTTTTAAATATTGTTCAAATTCAAATGATTCTTTCGACATATTTAATAAGCCATGAGATTTTGTCGATGTTCTTCTACTAAAACTTTCCGAATCTGATAATTCTAATTCCTCAGTATCTGATGCGGATATTTCACATACAGTTAATAAAAATGCGGAAAAAAATAATAAATATTTCATTTATGATACTCCAATATAAACCATTATAAGGAGTGTAATATTTTTTCTTAATAATCTCAACATAAATAATTGACATTTTCGAAATAAGTTAAATCATGTTACAATATAAAAAATTAATTAGAGTTTTGCATTATGTATCTAAATATTCCGAATATTCTTACACTATCGAGGATTTTTTCTATTCCATTTATTGTTGCGTGTTTTTATATCGGAGATTTTTGGGCACATCTTACAGCCACTGTATTATTTGTTATCGCATGCATTACTGATTTTTTTGATGGATATTTCGCAAGACAATGGAAGCAAGTTTCTGCTTTTGGGCGTTTTTTAGATCCGGTTGCTGATAAGTTGCTTGTTTCAACTATATTACTAATGCTTTCAGGAACAGGCACAATACTCGGAATACATTTAATAGGCGCATGTATTATTTTAGCAAGAGAGATTATTGTTTCAGGATTACGAGGATTTTTAGCTGAAATGCAATTACGAGTTCCTGTTACGAAATACGCAAAATGGAAGACTGCAACACAAATGTTTTCGATAACATGTTTGCTTGTCGCCGCTATGTTTCCAAAAATTAAAGAAATACTTAATATCGGAATTGTATTTCTTTGGATTGCTGTTTTTATGACATTATTCACCGGAATAAGATATCTTAAATTTGGAATTGTACGCATAGCTAACGAAACTACAACAAAAAATATTCAAAAAAACTAAACTTATTCATAAAAGTTTTACTGCTTTACTCTTTTTTAATCTTTAGAAACATACAATTTAGTTTACTACTGTTATTTTGTTGTTTGAGGGAATTTGCATGAGTGATAATCCTTTCGGTATTAATATTGACGATTTAAAATCACAAAAAACAATGAAAGATACCCCGGAAACAGAACATTATTGGTTAATTTCCGCTGATAAAATATTCGAATCTGAATTAGAAGATTACAAAGAATTTGCAAGATTTTTTTCTATGGAATTTGAAATTTCTCGTTTTTCCTTGTTTGATGGAAAAAAATCAAGTGACAGTGCGGTATGTGCAAAAGATGTTAAAATATATTTACCACCTTCACGATTTTGTGCTGTATTGCAGAGTAATTTAGCAAGCGGTAAAGAAATAGAAAAGATTGTTTTAAAAAAAGTAGGATTCATAGGAGAAGCTCTTCAAACAATTGAGGAGAAAGAATTTACGACATGTATTCTTCAATCATTTGAACGAAGACAAGAAGTTGCGTCGTTTACATTCCGATACAAAGGATACTCCGATTCATATCAGGATTTCAAAAAAGACGGTTCAAAATCCGGAAAATCCGCAACAAGTATAGATTTAACAACATGGAAGGTTTCGTAAAGATAGATAAGGAAAATAAAAATGCAAAATGTATTCGTTATGCCTTTATTTGAAAAACTAACCGACGAAAATACTGAAATCCCATTTGAAAAAGCTCCTAAAACGCTTTTATCATTAGAAGAATTACAAAATTCGATTATTGAAGATGTAACACGCTTGCTTAATACAAGAATTTCTGCGTTCTGGAGAAATTTTGAACAAAAAAATCAAATGAATACTCCATTTTCATATGGCGTTGATATTAGTGCCGCATTATCAACTGAAAATACAACAGAAATGAGAGAATTAGAAGCTCGCATAGAGAAAGCGTTAAAAACTTTCGAACCTCGATTAATTGATCCAAAAGTGTATGTAAAAGCAATAGGAAATAATCCGGGTTCACTTTTTATTAATATAGATGCTTCCATAATTATGGAGAATCGCAGAATTTCTATGTCTTTTCCTGTGATCTTAAGTAGTTAATTATTGTTTTTAGATAATGTAATGTAGTGTGGTAGTTAAAAACAATGTTAAAAAATGATATTGATGTTTTATCTGAATATTATCAATATGAACTGTCTTATCTAAGAAGCGCAGGAAGTTATTTTGCCGCACGTTTTCCGAAAATCGCACGTCGACTGGATATATCGCATCATGAATCAAGTGATCCTCATGTGGAACGTTTGATTGAAAGTTTTGCGTTTCTTTCAGGTAGATTACAGAAACAGATAGATGATCAGTTTCCGGAAGTCGCATCAGAGCTTCTCAATGTCCTTTATAAGCCACTTATGCTTCCTGTTCCTTCTTGCGTTATGGTAAATTTTGACATTGATGTAGCACGAGCATCAAAAGCTCCTGGATTTGTCATTCCGAAAGGGACTCAATTAAGTATCGCAAGCCATTCAGGAGAAATGTGTTACTTCAGAACCGCTCATGATCTTTCCACATGGCCTATTGAAATAGTCTCTGCTGATATAGTTCATAAAGAGCATATACCAAACTATTATGCCAGATCAGTATATTGTCTAAAAATCGGAATTAAATATAATGGTATTCCGAATTCGAAAACACCTGAAAATCTACGTTTTTATATTCATGCTGACGCTCTTTTACGAGGTAAGATTTTTTCTTCTATATTTTCCAGCGACGAAAAAGTTATATTTCAAAAAGATAAAGAATTTGAATTTTTATCTCAAATATCTCCGATAGGTATAGATGATAATGAAGCGTTGTTACCATACCCAAACAATGCTTTTCAGGGGTTCCGTTTGTTACAGGAGTATTTTACATTTCCTGAAAAGTTTTTCGGATTCAGTGTTGACTTTTCATCTTCACATATAGATATAAATGGAGATACATTCTTATATATTCCCATGGAATACGATTTTTTGATGAAAGTTTCGGCGAATAATTTTTCATTATCATCAGTTCCCGCAATCAATTTGTTTCCAAAAGTATCAGAACCTCTACGAATGGACAATTGGAAAGTTGAATATTGCATAATTCCGGATTTCAGGAGATATCATAATCATGAAATTTATTCTATAGAAAAAATGGTCGCAATAGATGTAAAAAATAACGATGAAGAAATTATTCCCGAATTTTTTTCATGTGAACATCACGAAACTGAGAAGGGAATATTTTGGAAATCTCGCAGAAAAAAAACATATATTCCGGACGCAATAGGCGATGATATTTATGTATCGTTTATCGATATTAATTTCGATCCGCAATTTCCGTCTGATAAAATTTTTTATGCGCATACATTATGTACAAATCGTTCTATAGCAGAGCAAATTCCGGTTAACGGTTCTTTACAAATGGAATTATCCGCACCTGTAAATTATATTTATTGCTGGGATCGACCAACAGATCAAAAACAATCTATCAAAAACGGAGAGATATTATGGAAATTAATTTCTATGCTATCGTTAAATTCTATTTCATTTGATTCTGATGGCATAAAAAAATTAAAAGAAATCCTCTATATATTTGCAGATTTATCAAACGCATCGCTTATGAGAGAAGTCGATTCTATTATATCAGTTGAAAGTTCGGTCAAAACTAAGCGAATCAGCAATCAAACTTGGTGTGGATTTGTACAAGGTTCATGCATAGATATAACATTTGATGAAACGTTGTCAAATTTAGGATTACCTCTTAGTTTGGTTATATCAAAATTTTTAACCACTTATACGTCGATTAATACTTTTACGGAAGTAGTTGTAAAAAATATATCTAGAGATGAGATCATAAAGAAATGGGAGCCGAACTTCGGAAGCAAAGCTTATCTTTAAATGATGATTTGGAAAAAAATGCCTGTCATTTCTCATTTGAAATGGCTGCATATATTTTAGAATATGGTTCTGACATTTCTTTTGGTAAAAATGTTACTATAAACCAAGCTCCTTTTAGAACAGTCAGTATAAATTCGTTTTATTTACGAGGAACTGAAATAGAAAAAATCGATACAATTGATGGATTGAAAACAATATTTATAGAAAGATTAGCGATATCAGGATTAAATGCGCCTTTACCGACACCTTATGGTGAATTAGTTTTGCGAAGGAATCGAGAACAAGACAATGCCATGTCATCTTTTATTAATATATTTAATTCCAGATTATTAGGGATTTCATATCAAATTAGTAAACGTAGATATCTTAATTTACAAAATCACAAAATGGGAAATTGTATGTTTGTTAAAACAATTGCTGCTTTTTGTGGAGAAAATTTTAAAAATATGAGTCGGCGTCTTTCTAAAATTTCATATTTATTTTGGAATAAAGAAAAAAGTGCGTCAGGATTAAAATCTTTGATTACATCGTTATTTGGTTTTCAAACTGAAGTTGTTCAATTTCAATCAAAATGGACAGATATAGAAGATAAAAATATATTAGCTCAAAAACAATTAAAATTAGGCATTAATTCTGGACTTGGAACAAAAGCATTAGTATCAAATATTGGAATAAAAATAAATCTTAATCATTCGGATTACAAAAGAATTTACACATTACTTAATTATAATCATATCAAAAATGAATTTTCAGAAAATGAAATTGATCAATTGAAATATATAGTACGTAAATATATAAGTGCTTTTTATTTATGTCACGTAGCAATTACTCCTCAGACAGTTCCCTCTTTGGAATTAGGAATATCAAAAAATAACAAACTAGGAAGAACAACATGGATTCCATATCGTTCAGATACGAATAATTTTTGCAAATTTGATTCAGTTAAGATCTTCATTTAATATTTAATTTGTTATATCTCAACAACTTCTTTTCTTGTCATCATAACAACATCCCCTCTATGCAAAAGCAGAGCTTCTATAGTTACCTGAGAATAATCATCTTTTCCATTAGCGATATAGAATTTAATACCTTTTTGCTCAAGTCTTTTAAGTACATCTCGAGCTTCAGCATTCACAGGATTATTTTCAAAGGTCATTATAATTATGATATTCGGAGATCTGTCTATTATTGTCTCACATGATTTTAGAATAGGTATTTCCATATTAGGTATATCAATTGCTATGAGATCTACAGGTCTATCTTCATCCAACAATTCTTCATCTAATGTTGTGCATTTTGTCGAAAAAATTCTAGGTGATGTATAAGTCCCGTCTTCACGAGCAACAATTGACATACAATCTGGAATATCACATGCGCCTTTATGATCTGAAATAGCGATATTTCTAGCTTCAACTTTTCCATCTATATCATTTAGAACTAAACTTTTACGTAATGCGGTCCAAACTCTGTAATTAGCTTCAAATGCATATAACTTGCCCGAAGGTTTCAATCCTTTCGCCAGTGGAATTGTATTGTATCCGAAATTAGGGCCAACTTCGATGACTACTAAGTTATTATCATAAAACGAACTTATAATGTCATTAAATTTAGAGCGAACAGTACCTGATATTCTGACTTTTTCACCGACATTTGGATCATCTTTCCTAACAACAATCGGTGATCCGTCTTTTAGTGAAGTAATTACAAATTGTTTTGTATCAACTTCCCCACGTAACTTCGGTGCCATTTCAAATATAAACTTTGTTTTTTCAACGAAAAGGACAATAACAAACAATACACATGCTATTGTGATAGCGAATGAAACTACTTTATTCCCCATCGTTTTTCATCTCCGTTATGGTTCTCCATTCAATACTAAATAAAAAGTATTACATATTAGTTAATAAATACCATTAAATTCATTTATATCGAAATAATTTTATATATCTTCTTGTGAAAAGTAACAAAATATTAATTTATTTTAGATACTCTATAAATGAATAACTACAGTTTGCAATTTGAGGTATAATTCATGTTCAAAAGATTTTACAGTTTCATAATTTGTATTTTTTCTTTTTACACTGTTGAATCTATGAATTTTTTTACTCAAACTTTTGATTATATTATAAATAAAACAGCAAATTCTGAAAATTCAAATTCCCAAGTTAGCCATCCTTTTTTTAATCAAAATCCATTAATTAATACCATAAATAATACAGCTCCAATGAAATACGTTCCTCAAACAAATCAATTGAGAATGCAGAGAATTAATACCACACCGAAAGTTGAAAATGTTTGTATAGCTCCGGATGGAACAAGATTAGCACGAGTTATTCGAGTCGGTAATGTTCAGCGTTTAACTGTCAGAATGAGTCAAAATGTTGATAAATTATGTTTGCAGTTATCCAATCCAATTGAAAAAATTGCATTTGTCGGTTCTCGATATCTTGCATGTGTAGTACAAAGTGGGAACAAAACATTTGCAAACTATAGTTCAAAACATATAAAATTAATTGATTTGGATGCAGGGGTAGCGGGAGTCCAGTTAGCTGAATTATCCCCTGTCAATAATGCTGTGGATATCGATTTAATTCCATCAAAAAATAGCGAATCATTATCCGTTATTAGTTATGATGGAAATAGATACTTTACGCATTCAATAGATGTTCATACAGGTAAATTTCAATTGATTGTTGAGGGAAACTTTCCTCCTGTTTTGGATCAAAATCTTCAACCACGTATATATTACAAAAGCGCTACTTCTATTTTGGGAATAATTCCTGGATATGATGTGTTTGCTATTCCGGAAGGAGGAAGCGCAGCTAATTCAGTACAAATTGATCACATTAACGATCCTAAAAAAGAATCTTATATTTCTATAGTTGGTAATGTTTGTTATAAATTTTCCGTACAAAATAACAATTCCCTTCTTATCAGTTCAATAAATTTAGGAGATGGTTCAAGAATTGATATGGGAGCAATAGATGGAGTACAAAGTTTAAGCGCTTGCCGAATTAACCTGGCTACAGATGGAAGTTTATTATTTCTAACCGTAGGAAATGACGCTAAAAGACAAAATATTCCTATGATAGATGGAATTCAGCAATGTTTGACTTTTATTAACAATCAATTTGGTGGCATTGGATGGTATAGAATAAGCAGTACCGCTGATAATGGCATTTGGATTTTGTGTGCTTGTACACAGCCGAATAATCGCTATTTCTTATATGATTTGCAAAATAATTCTATGCAAGAGGTTCCTACTAATGAATTAACATCATCGTCAACAGCAATGACTTATAGATCGATTTCATCAACACCCCAACAATCCAGGATTTCAATTTCTCAATAAAAATTAAATATAAATAACAACAGCCATTGTTTACATATTTCAGAAAGACAATAATATACTACTTTTTATTTGTTTTCTTTTTGTTGGCTGTCTTTTCATCCTTTACATTTTTATTTTTTGTTAGATTATTATCTATTTTCTTATCTTCTATTTGATTTTTCACATAAATTCCAGGAGCATCACGCAAAAAGTTCGTAATAGGTTGCGGCGCTATCATTTTTCCCATCATTGGAGTAAGCCATTCTAACCAATCATTCCACCACGATCCAGCGATTTTTGTCGCAGTCTCAAACCAATCTGCAGCAGTTTCTACTGTACCTTCATTTACCCAATAACAATATTTATTACGTTGAGGCGGATTTATCGCTCCAGCAACATGACCTGAACCTCCAAGAACAAATCGAATACTACTATTAAATAATTTCATCCCATCAAATGCGGCTTTCCATGGAACAAGATGGTCTTTCTCCATTGAAATCATATAAATAGGAGTAGTGATTAATTTTAAATTGATAGGAACTCCGAGAACTTCAAGTGTTCCGGTTTTAAGCAAATTATCTCTGTACAATTCTTTTGATAGAAATTTCTGCATTGATTCCGTAAGATTTGTCGGATCAGAATTCCAGAATAAAATTTCATGAGCTATTGGCTTTTTTCCAAGCATATAACTGTCTACGAAATATCGCCATATCATATCATTTGCTTTCAGAGAACTAAAAGTATTGAACATAATTTGTCCATCAAGATATCCACGATCTTTCAATTGAGCATCAATAGCATCAAGGTAATTACCAGCCATAAATATGGCCATATCTCCGGCTTGATTAAAATCAAGTAATGTCGTTAGCAACGTAGCTGAATCAATATTTGCTTTTGGATGTCGTTTGCAATTCGGATGCGCTAAATACGCTAATAATGTGGATATTAATGTCCCTCCTACACAGTATCCAAGCGTATGTATTGATTTAGATTTTGTAATTTCATGTATTTTATCTATGGAATCAATTAATCCTTCAATAATATAATCGCCAAAACCTTTGTTTCTATGGCGCTTATCTGGATTTACCCATGATATCATAAAGACTGTGAATCCTTTATCTACCAACCACTTTACAAATGACATTTCCGGAGTTAAATCAAGGATATAAAATTTATTTATCCACGGAGGAACGAATAAGAATGGCTTCTCATATACCTTTTCTGTAGTCGGAGAATATTGTATCAGTTCTATGAGATCATTTTGGTATATCACTTTTCCCGGAGTAATTGCGATATTTTCTCCAATATTGAATTTAGAACGATCATTTGTTGTAATAGTTCCGTTTTGAATGTCTTTCATTAACATTTCCATACCATTACGAATATTTTCTCCGTAAGTATCAATAGTTTTTTGCAAAAAATCAGCATTAAGGAACGGAAAGTTTTTAGGAGCCATCATATCGATATATTGTTTCAGGAAAAAACGAGCGCTATGCATTGTTTTAGAATCTACATCATCAACGTTACTAAGAGTTGTCATTAGCCAATCCGCAACAGTTTCATGAAATTTTTTTGAAAATTTCATAATCGGATGATTTTCAAAAGGATTTTCTTCGAATTTCTTGTGCTCTTTATTATATTCTAGTTCTATGCAATCTTGATCTTGCTCATCTTTACATATTTCTTTTATAAAATTTTTTTGTAAATCTACCAGTCGATCCAGTAAGTTTTGCTGAGCTTCTTCCATTTTTTTTGGTTGCCTGGCCATTTTCTCGCCAACTTTCAAGTATGAAAGCATAGCAATTTGTGGATTTAAAACAGCAAAAGGGAAAAGATCAAAGAAATTGACCTTGCTATCATCTGATGAAATAGACATAACTACAATATAACCTTTACAATCAATAAGTTACCGCTAAACAAAGATAATTCAAAAAACTAACTTCGTAATAACACAATTATAGATAATAATATATTAATATATCATAAATATGTAGTGTTTTTATTTATAATACACCCGGTTCTTTACAAATTTCTTTCAACATATTCACCCCTTCAGAGAATGACATAGTTTGTTGCGAACCATCCATTTTTCGTAGTGTTATTGTTCGATTTTTAGCTTCATTTTCGCCGATTATTGCCATAAGAGGAGTTTTTTCTAATGAATGATAACGGATTTTATAAGAAATTTTCTCTGCTCGCAAATCAGTTTCAGCTCTTATCCCTATTGCGATTAAGGCATCAAAAAATTCATTTGCGTAAGAATCATATTCATTTGTAATTGTAGCGACAGTAATTTGTACTGGAGCTAACCACATAGGAAGTTTTCCGGCGTATTGTTCAAGCAATATACCTATAAAGCGTTCTAAAGATCCCAGTACTGCTCTATGTAACATTATCGGATGATGTTTTTCCCCGTCTTCACCTGTATACCAAGCTCCCAAACGTTCAGGTAAGTTGAAATCGACTTGAAACGTACCACATTGCCAATCTCTGTTTAATTTATCTTTTAGAACAAATTCAAGTTTTGGTCCATAGAAAGCCCCTTCGCCCTTATTTACTGTATATTCGAGACCAACTTCACGAACAGCTTTCTGTAGCAAATCTTCCGCCAAATCCCAAATAGCTTCTGATCCGACTCTTTTTTCAGGACGATCCGAGAATTTAACTGAAAAAGAATCAAACCCCAAATCTTTATAGATTTTCGATAACAAATTGCAAAATCTTTTAGTTTCAGAATTAATTTGTTCCGGAGTACAAAATATATGAGCATCATCTTGAACAAACGAACGTACTCGCATTGTGCCATAAAGCGAACCGGATGGTTCATTTCTATGACAGCAGCCGAATTCCGCCATACGCAACGGCAAATCACGATAACTCTTTGTTCCTTGCTTAAAAATTTGTATATGGCATGGACAATTCATAGGTTTTATTGCGAAAGTTTTTTCTTCAGTTTCAGATATAAACATATTTTGGCGAAATTTTTCCCAATGCCCAGATTGTTCCCATAAGCTTTTATCAACCATTTGCGGCGTACAAACTTCAACATACCCATCTTTAATCAAACGTTTTCTTATATAATTACGAAGTGTACGATATAAAGTCCAACCACGAGGATGCCAAAAAATTGATCCGGGAGCTTCTTCTTGCAAATGAAATACATCCATTTCCTTGCCTATTTTCCTATGATCTCGTTTTTCAGCTTCTTCCAAAAGTTCTATGTAATTTTCTAATTCTTCTTTTGTAAACCATGATGTAGCATACAAACGTTGTAACATTTCCCTTTTCGAATCTCCGCGCCAATATGCTCCAGCAATTTTCATAATCTCAAAATGATTGGAAGCCATACTGGTTTTCGGAAGATGTGGTCCTCGGCATAAATCCGTAAATTTATCTTCGTGATGATAGAATGTCACTTCTTGCACATCTAAATCTTTTATAAGCTCAACTTTAAATGGCTCATTTTTTGCTTCAAAAAACTTTATAGCGTCCTCTTTTTTTACAACTTCTCGTGAAATTTTATAATCAGCCTTTATAATCTCGCGCATTTTTTTTTCAATCGCCGGAAAATCTTCAGGTGTAAAATGATGATCGCATGAAATATCGTAATAAAATCCATTTTCAATTACAGGCCCTATAGCAATTTTAGCGCTCGGATATAATTCCTTAATAGCTTGTGCCATTATATGCGCAGTTGTATGACGCATAATTTCTAATGCTAACGGATGCTCTTTAGTTATAGCTTCGATTGTCGCAGTCTCAGAAAACATCGCACTAAGATCTGTCGCAACTCCATCAACTATAAGCGCAAATACTTTCTTCAATCCATGAGATTTTACGTAATCAAAACCACTAATCATTGTTTACATCGCCTCTTTAAATATCCTGAATTATAGAGAAATAACTACATGGTGCCGTCGGTGAGAATCGGACTCACGACCCCATCCTTACCAAGGATGTGCTCTACCACTGAGCCACGACGGCACTAAGACCTTCAAAAGAATCTACGTGATAATATCATTATAAAGATTCAATAGACAAGCCCTTTTTGTAAAGAATATATTTGGATATGCTTACAACTTAGCTAGTTTAAAATCAAATAAGTTTCCGAATTTATTATAAATTAATTATGTCGATGCTATTTTACATCTATATAAATAAATTTTTTGGTTTACGATGCATACAAAATACAAGGGAATTCTTGGTGAAATAATAGCCACGTTTTATCTAAGATTAAAAGGATTTAAAATTATTGAACATAGATTCAAAACTTACTGCGGTGAGATAGATATTATTGCGACAAAAAATGATTTAGTAGTTTTTGTTGAAGTAAAAGCTCGAAAAACTAAAGATGAATGCTTTATCGCAATAAGAGACAAACAATTAAAACGAATTCAGCGAGCATCACAAATTTTTCTTGGATATCATCCGAAATTCGCAAATTATTTTATCAGATATGACGTAGTTCTCATCTCAGACTGGGCTATACCTATACACATAGAAAACATAACCATATAACAATACAAGATATAGACAATGTTTCGCTATTACCTGTGGCAACATTCAGAAGAACATGGAATAGATTCGTCAGTTGAAAAAGATTTACCGCATGCACATTTCGTTTTTGCGTTTGGATTTTCAAAAACAATGCTTCCTCCCATAGGAGTTACGACATAATCCATAGTCATATTAGCTACGAAAATTGCAGATTTTGATGAAATGTATATGCGAGTACCTTCTTCTTCAATTACTAAATCAGCAGAATTCGGTTCATTAATAAATTCCATTTCATAGGTCATTCCACTGCATCCACCGGCTTTAACATCTAAACGAATACCGAGACATTTTTCACGTTCAATTGACGTTTTTATGAAATCCAGAGCAGCAGGTGTTATATTTATAAATTTATCCATTTCATTTTCCTCATCATTTATACTTCACTTCTTATTATATATAATTTTTTTGGAAAAAATCATATGATTTTCTTATTAAGATTTTTTTGTTTTGATTGATAATCTTCAATTGCCTTGCTGACTGCCTCTTCCGCTAATACTGAACAATGCAATTTTACAGGAGGTAATGATAAATGTTCCGCTACATCTTTATTTTTTATGTTTTTTGCCTCCTCCAGGTTTTTTCCCTGTACCCAATCAGTGATAAGCGCACTTGAAGCAATTGCTGCACCACATCCAAACGCTTTAAATTTTGCGTCAGATATACATCCATTTTCATCAACTTTGATTTGAAGCTTTATTACGTCACCACAGCTAGGTGCGCCAACCACTGATGTTCCTACATTCGCATCATTCTCATCCAAAGATCCTATATTTTTCGGATTTTGATATAAATCCATGACTTCTTTTGAGTATTTCATAATTTATTTTCTCCTATTCAATACACCTTTATTATTAATCATTCCATATAGGACTCATTTTTCTTAATTTTCGCACGGTTTCTATTATTTTTGAAGCCGTATATTCAATTTCTTCTTGAGTTGTAAATCGCCCAAAACCTATACGTATGGAAGAATGAGCTAAATCTTCTCGAATTGATAACGATTTCAAAACATAAGATGGTTCCAAAGTTTGTGAAGAACAAGCTGATCCTGATGATACGCATATATCACGCATTCCGAGCATTATTCCTTCTCCTTCTACTCCATCAAAGCTGAGATTTATACATCCCGGTATACTTTTATCACGATCTCCGTTTAAATATACTTTTGGAAGATTATCAAAAATCTGTCGCAAAAAATAACTTTTAAATGCCACAAGCCTTGTATACTCTTCTCGCATTTCTTTTGCCGCAATTTCGCAAGCTGCTCCTATTCCCACGCATAAAGGTGTCGGAAGAGTTCCTGATCGCATTCCTCGCTCTTGCCTTCCTCCATGAAAAAGCGGAGATACTCTCAATCTCTCTTTTCCATTAATATAAAGTGCGCCAATACCTTTCGGACCGTAAATTTTATGTCCGGAAATGCTCATAAGATCTATATTTTTAACATTAACGGGAATTTTTCCAATAGCTTGTGCCGCATCTGTATGAAATATAATACCGCGTTCATGACATAATTTTCCAATTTCATCAATAGGCTGACATGTCCCGATTTCGTTATTTACTGTCATTATTGACGCTAATATCGTTTCAGATGTAATCGCTTTTTTAAAAGAATCAAGATCTATAATGCCATTACTTAAAACGGGAACAAATACAACGTCAAATCCTTCTCGAGCTAATGCTTTACATGTTTCCAAAACACAAGGATGCTCTATAACGCTTGTAATAATTCTGTTTCCACGTTCTTTATAAAAATGCGCAATACCTTGTATAGCTAAGTTATTTGCTTCTGTAGCTCCTGAAGTAAAAATAATATCTTTAGGATTTTCTGCTGAGATTATATCAGCCACTTGAGCTCGCGCTTTCTCAACAGCATCTGCGGCTTCTTCTCCCATTACGTGAGTTGATGAATGCGGATTACCATATATCTCGCAAAAATATGGAAGCATTTTATCTAAAACTCTTTGATCACACGGAGTCGTTGCTTGATAGTCTAAATAAATCATATCTGTCGCCTTTTTTCTTAAGGATATCGTAAAAAGATAATAATTAAAATGGCCAGAACAAACCTATTATTTTATTTACCTTTTGATATTTACTGATAAAAATCAGCAGTACATCGACATCAATTCATATACTGTTCAAATAATTTTATATAACTATCAATCATTGCGTTTTTATCTGAAAAATATTTAGCTCTTTCATAACCTAGTTGAATTAATTTTTTCCTTAAAGATTCATCCGTAGTGATTTTTTTAATCGCTCCTATTATATCATCTACGTTATGTGGATCGAAGAATAAAGCAGCATTCCCAGCGATTTCAGGTAAACTCGTAACATTACTGCAAGTTACGGGAACTCCTGCGTTCATAGCCTCTATTATAGGCATTCCGAAACCTTCATATAAAGATGGGAAAATCATTGCGAGAGCATGTGAAAGAACAACATCAAGTTCTGAATTCGGTATAAAATTTGTAAATACTACTTTACCTTTTATATAATTACTTTGAATTTCATTTTCGCTGTTTTCATCTATTAATTCGTTTAATCTATGAATAGCTTCCGAACTTATTGTGCCAACAATGACTAGTTTTATATCTGGAATATTATTTTGAACCATAAACTTCGTAAATGCCCTGAAAAGATTTACATGATTTTTATGATTCCGTGCTATCGATGGATAAACTAAGTACTTCTTATCATTTATCCTGAATTTTTTTAATACAGATTCTTCAAATTCCGGAGATCTTTTTTCTTTTATTCTATGAGCTAGTTTTATATGTATGGTTTTTACAAAATCATCAGGTACATTATATGATTCAATTATATGTTTTCTTGAATAATCCGAAACTGTAATAATTTTCTTTGATGAATTTATAATTGCTTTCGCATTTTTCAGCTTCCATTCCAGAGTATCATCAATTCCATTCTTTTTTATAGCATCAAAATATAAAATATCGTGTATAAGAGAAATTTTTGGAACTGAATAGTCATTTATTACGAATTCCGCATATGGATCGAAAAATAAATCACAGCTGCTTTTATTAAATAATATATTATCATAGAATAAAAGTTGCATTATTTGATCTCTAAAATATCCGCCTGTAACCGTATTTAAAATATCACGAACTTTTATTAAAAATTTAGAACAAGAATAATCTACATAAACAATTTTTATATTATTTCCTCTGAAATTAAATGGTTGTTCAATATCTGGCCTTCCCAGAACAGTAAAATACCAATCCGGACGTTTCAATGCTACGCTATTGATAACATTTTCCGTAAGAGTTTTTATTCCACCATTAGTGCTTATTCCAAGCGTATCTACTACGATATTTTTTGTAATATTTTTCGGTCTGTCGTTTAATGCGGAAACTTTGCCTGTAGTGAAGAAATCACTAAAACTCGCTTTTGAGCATAAAATCAGTTCTCCGAACAATAATGCGACAAATAACACTGAACAAGCGATTATAATAGATATTTTTCTAAAAAATCTCATTAACTTCTTTACAAATTTCATAACGCAGATAAAAACTCCATTAATCAAGTTAAATCGTACTGAATAAATATTAATTTTTAGTAAAATAAATTATCTCATTTTCGGTATAGTTACGGTAAATTCTGCAAATTCACCTTCTGTTGATTCCATACTTATACTGCCTTTGTGATCTTCTACTATTTCTTTTGTACTTGATAAACCTAATCCAACGCCCGCTCCCTCAGGTTTAGTTGTAAAAAACGGATTGAAAATTTTATCTTTTACATCTTCTTTTATACCAGTGCCATTATCATGAATTATTATAGTAATAGAATCATGGTTGTGTTCTGTTGTTATTTTTATTTCAGCTTTAGATATATCTTCTTCATATTTTGTCATAACTGAATAGACAGCGTTATCCAATATGTTATATATCGCTTTACTAATAGATTGGGTTGATAGCATAATATGCGGAACAGCGTTATCAAGCGAAGTATCGATCCGTGGAAGATTGCTTTTTCCTGCGCTTTTATATGAAGAAAGAAGCATACTAATTGTTTGAGTAACGATTTTATTTATATTCCCCGGATGTTTTTGACCACTGTCTTCATTAGATTGTGATAACATGAAACGTAAAATTTTATCGGCATTTTGGCCATATTCCGAAACCTTCTTTACATTCGCTTGAAATTTTTTTAAATGAGCATCAAGATACTCAAAAATGTCAGTTTCTATTTTTGTTTTTCTATCTTCGATATTTTTACGTAATTCAGCACATATCTCGGCACTCACTCCTGCAAAATTAATGATAAAATTTAAAGGATTTTTTAGTTCCTGTGAAATTGAGCTTACTAAAACGCCTATAGATGCCATTTTTTCTTGTGCGACTATCTGTTTTTGACCTTGCTCGATTTTCGCAAGATAAGCTATTTCTTTATCATATGCTTCTTTTCTTGCTATACAGTTTGAAAGACGAGCTTTAAGAAGAGTTTGATTCAGAGGTTTTACCATATAATCTTCCGCTCCTGCCTCAATACACCGAACTATCAACTCCATATCACTATCGCTGGACATCATAATAACAGGAATAGATTTACATTTTTCATTTTCTTTAAGTTTTCTCAAAAAATCATAGCTGCTTTGTCCATTTATAAACATATTTAAAAAAATCACATCTACATTTTGAGAAGATAGTGTCTTAACTGCTTTTTTGTAGTCTTCCGCAGGCAATACTTCATATCCATATATAGCTAATCTTCGCTTTAATAAACTTCTTGCGCTCTCGTGATCATCAACTACGAGA
>JAFUZX010000039.1 GCA_017476405.1 Alphaproteobacteria bacterium
CGATGCTTCAATTTGCTTTTCGATCAATTCTCGAAATTCAATGAAACTATCGCCGTGTATTTCATCGCTGTACTCGGAAAGTCGGACAATCGAATCACGTTTCTTGCGCATATAAGTTTCGATTAATGTTGCGCAGCGTCTTTTCAAAATTTTTCTGATGAAATGCTCCAACTTCCCGCAACCTTCATCGAACTTTCCGATGCATGAAAGAATTCTGCACATCAGTTCCTGCTCCAGATCTTCAAGATCCATGGAACGAAAAATTGATCTGCGTTTTAAATTCTTCGCATACATTTTTACGTTCAAAACTATTCTTTTATCTATTCCGTCATACCTGTTCATCACGCAATAAATCCTAAAAAACGTGATTAGTATGAGGAAAAATTTGCAAGAAGTATCTAGACGCCACTCAAAAAGTCGTTACACTTTATGATTTTAACTATTTGATTTTTCTGCATTATTTTTTTCAAAAATTACACTTTCAAAAAAGTCGTTACATCTGCTTATTTTTCCGTTCTATGAACACATGATCTCCAAATCGATAACCATGCCATTTTGATGAATCGATTATGTTTTTGGAGGAAGTTATTTTGCGAATACGATGAATCGAAGTACGAATTTGATTTTCAAGATTAAATGATTCAATTCCCATTTTTCTGAGGTTGAAAGAGATCTTCGAAATTGAAAGATAGGTTGAACCTGAAGAAATTTCATTTTTATAATGTTCGATCAAAATTTTAAGAATAGCAATTTGTAGCTCTGATTTTTTATCTATAATCTTTATGTGATTTAAAAAAAATCCATCATCTTGCAAAGAAACAAAAAGCAAATCATCATTGATATTTCGTTTCGACTTACTTTTTTCGTAATCATCTATCTTCTTGCATATTCTCAGCAGGAACTTTTTTAAAGCTTGAAGAATTTTTATGTTGATACTAATTTTTTTTAAACATTTAGAACTCCTTTTTCAACAAAAACAACCGCTAACACAATTTGATTTACTGTAAATATTAATAAAATATTAATAAAACTTAACAAGTATATCAGTAGATGCATTGTCAGAGATTGGTTCGCGCAAAAAATCGCAAAAAAATTTAAAAAAGTCTGAACATTTTTCCGAGAAAAACTGAATAAGTAATATGACAGGAGAAAGTTATGAAATTACTTGCTTTAGATCTCGGGACAAATATAGGGTTCGCAATATTTAAAGATGGGAAGTTCATCAGCGGAACGAAAAAGCTCGGAACTTACAAAGAGAAATTCGGGGCGCGTTTTCATGAATTTCGGACATGGCTATTGAATATCATTGCAAAACACAACATCGAAGCCGTCTATTTTGAGCGAGTTTTCGGACACAAAGGCGTTGAGGCTGCGCATTGCTACGGCGGATTTCTATATATGCTTGCGTCTGTGTGCTTTCAGCAGAAAATTCCTTGCATAAGCTTTTCGGTTCAAGCGATTAAGAGGTTCATGACAGGAAAAGGCAACGCAACAAAAGATGAAATGATCGCTGCAGCAAGACAGAAAGGTTTTAATGCTGAAACAGATGATGAAGCTGATGCAATAGCCATAATGTTACTTGCCATAGAAGATCAAATTAATAAGGAGAAGAAGACAAGCAAAAACACTTCTGGGTCCTTCCAAGCCCTGGGAGAGAGCGGATCGCAAGACCCCACAATCTCGCTAGCGTCAGAATTTTTTCGGGGGTTGACTCCGAACAAGCATTCAAAGACAGCTGATCCCAAGAAAAATAAGATTTCTGTTTGAAGGATTTTTTAATGACCGAACTTTCTCAAAAATGTGGCTCAAAACTGATTTTCAAAACATTTAAAACAAGCGATTTAATCGAATATGCTCGCAATCCTCGGAATAACGACGCAGTGGTTGACAAAATGGTTGGCTGCATCAAAGAATTTGGATTTCGAATTCCGATCGTCGCAAAAAGCGACGGCAGTGTGGTTGACGGTCATTTGAGATTGAAGGCAGCACGGAAATTGGGACTCGAAGAAGTCCCTGTTGTTATTGCCGATGATTTATCTGAAGCACAAATAAAAGCATTTCGTTTAATTGCAAATCAATCCGCAAATTGGGCCGAGTGGGATGAAGAACTTTTAAAAATCGAATTTCAAGAATTAGAAAAACTGAACTTTGATCTTTCACTGACAGGATTCGATTTAGATGAGATTGCGGAATACTTAAAAGACGATGAGGAAGGTGAAAATGATTCCGAAGATTTTGAAGAAAAAGATTTTCCGATAACAAGCAAGGTTGGAGATTTGTGGATTCTAGGAAAACACCGATTATTGTGCGGAGATTCGACAAATAAAAATGACGTTCAAAGGCTCATGAACGGAAAGCTCGCCGATATGATTTTCACAGATCCGCCTTACAACGTTAAAGTTTCGAACATTTCGGGAATTAACAAAGAGCATAAACATTCGGAATTTCTTATGGCTTCAGGCGAAATGAGCGTGCAGGAATTTATAGATTTCCTCTCCAAGATTTTTAAAAACCTTGTTTTATTTTCGAAAAACGGTTCGCTTCATTACGTCTGCATGGATTGGAAACACATTTACGAAATCCTGACAGCAGCCAAAGAAAATTACTCCGACTTCAAACAACTGTGCATTTGGAATAAGGGTATCGGAGGCATGGGAAATTTTTACCAAAGCCAACATGAGTTGATTTTCGTATTCAAAAACGGAAACGAAGAAAAACCATTTTACGGTAATCGAACGAACCTCTGGACTTATCCGGGAATGAATAGCTTTGCGACAGAAAACCGAGACGAATTATTGGCAGCGCATCCGACTGTAAAGTCATTGTCTCTGGTAAAAGATGCCATTCTGGATGCATCCGATGAAAACGATTTAATTTTGGATTTGTTCGGAGGTTCGGGAACGACTTTAATTGCATCCGAAGAAACGAATCGTCAATGCAACATCATGGAATTAGATCCGAAATATGTCGATACGATTATTTGTCGCTGGCAGAAACAAACTGGAGAGGAAGCAACTTTAGAATCGACAGGAAAAACATTTGCAGAAATTTGTACTGAGAGAATGACCGCATGACAGAATCCAACATTTTAAAATATCAAACATTCAAAACGGATAAACTCATCGAATACGCAAGGAATCCGCGAAAAAATGATTTCGTTGTTGATCGCATGGTTTCCTGCATCAAAGAATTTGGATTTCGAATCCCGATTGTCACAAAAAGCGATGGCAGTGTGGTTGATGGTCATCTGAGATTAAAAGCAGCAAGAAAATTAGGTCTCGAGGAAGTTCCAGTTGTAATTGCAGATGATTTATCTGAAGCACAAATAAAAGCGTTTAGGTTGGTTGCGAATCAATCTGCAAATTGGGCTGAATGGAACGAAGAATTTTTGCGTTTAGAGTTACTCGATTTAAAAGAAATGGACTTCGATTTGGATCTTACGGGGTTCGATATGAGTGAAGTGGACCGACGACTTATCCAAGCCAATCGAGAAATTCACGATGACGATTTCGAAGAAGACGAAACAAATGAAAACGAATCGGCGATTACAAAGCAAGGCTGTCTTTGGATTTTAGGAAAGCATCGATTACTGTGCGGAGATCCGACAGACCAAAATGCAATGAAGCAACTTATGAACGGAAAAGAGGCCGACATGATTTTTACGGATGCTCCGCATAGTGATGAATTGTTCGAAGAAACTATAAAAAATATGATTTCATGTTCAAAAAATGGTTCGATTCATTATATATGTGCAGATTGGAAGCGCATGTATGAAATTATTTCAATTGGTCGCAAGCATTATTCCGAATTTAAGCAACTGTGTTTTTGGAAAAAAGATCGAGCGAAACCGAGTGAATTTTACGATAACCAACACGAACTAATTTTCATTTTCAAAAATGGTGAGGAAAAGCATATCAACCATTTTGGTTTGGGCGAAACGGGACGATATCGAACAAATGTCTGGAGGTATTCCGAAAATTTGTGCG
>JAFUZX010000040.1 GCA_017476405.1 Alphaproteobacteria bacterium
CAAAGCATTTTGAAAAAACCATGAGGGTATTTGCATTTATCGGTTACTTACCGAAAATAAGGGATTCTTTAGTAACTGAACTGGAAAAGCGTACTTCCATACCAGTAGTTGAGAAAGAAAAACTCATTGAAGATTTGAAAAATTATTAAGCTGTACGCTGTTATTAAATTATGGTGAGTAGAATTTGTGAAGCTGAGGACTGAGGCCGTCTAATGCACCGAAAAACAATTACAAGTTTCCAACTTATTTTTTAGGACCGTTTGGGGCGCAGTTTTCTTCCTTCGGGACGTGCCCCTTTCAATCCCAAAATTGGATTTAAAATAAAAAAACACGACGCCCCATAGCTTCCAATAGATTGATGTATTTCCTCAAAAAATAACTATTTTTTGATTTGAGGAACATGAGATATACAATCAGGAACTTTTTTACGCATGCCCGTATTTGAAATATTAATAAATTTTAGATTAACTAACATATTCATTTCATCAGGAAGATCCTCCAAAAAAAAGTTATAGGAAAGATCCAATTCTTCTAATTTAGTGAGACAACTTATCTCAGCTGGAAGTTTTTCTATATAATTTCCGCTCAAATTAAGACTCCTTAACTTTGAAAAGTTGCTTATTAAATCTGGAATTATTTTTAACCCTCTTGTTGAAATATCTAATGTGATAAGATTCCTCAAATTAAACATCCATAATGGCATCTTTTCATCTACAAAAGGGCCACAAGGTAATAACAACTTCTGAAGAAAACGAAAGTCCCCCATCCATTCTGGTAATTCTTTTTTTATTCCACTTTTATAAAGATCTATTTCTAATAAATTTTGAAAATTACGCATATTTTCAGGTAGTGTCTGGAATTTCAAACATCCACCTAAACCTATTTCGATTTTTAATTTTATCAATTTATTCGGATCTCATCTAGAAAGAATCTCTGCCATTTGTTCAATAGTTAAGTAAAAAGTTTCAATATCTAATGATTGCACAGCAGCGAGATTTGATCGCATTACTTTTTCATAACCTCCATTTGCGGTAACCAACATTGCTTCGACATCGGAGCTATATGAGAAAAAATACGCAAATAAGAAATGCAAAACAATAGCCATTCGCTTTTTCCAGCTAATCTCTAACTTTACTAAGTGATCATTTTTATAATGCTCGATACGTTCCTTTATGTTCATTTCTTTCTCTAAACAATTTTATTTTATACTTTAATGGTAAAACAATCTATCCTTATTTTCGCAAATAAATATCAAACTATAGTTTCAAAAACTGAATTAAAATATCAGAAGTTTTTATAAAAAGTATTGAGCAATTGTATTTTAATTTAATTTATATAAAATTAAATTGATTTTGATTTTAATAAAGAGGAGCATCATGAAAAAAATTTTAACTTAGTGCGGAATAATTATATTTTCCATGAATTTCGTACACGCAATGGAAATTCCAGTAGAGAAGAAAAAACTTTCTGAAGCGCAAACAAGAGCTCCTCTTTCGGCTGATTATCTGACGAAAATTTTTCAGCAAGAATTTTTTCAGGAAAAAATAGTCGATAATTTGTTCGACTTATCCCCAGAAATTTACGATAAATTACTTCCAGCTACTAAAAATTTGTTGCAATACGTACCGATTTTGCTGATGAACAAAAATAACGGCGATGCTGTTTTAGCGATTTTGGATGACATAATTAATTTTTTAAAAAAAGATTTATCTGAAAAAGAACAATTTTTGGTTTTTGATGAAATTCCTCTTCATACAAAAGCAGTCTTTTGTAATTTTATCGCCTCGGAAATCAGATTCACGGGAAAAGAGCAAAGCGGATTCGCAAATGCTCGCGAAATTATGCGATTGGCCGGATATATCAAAGAAATGACAGCTGAAGAACGCCCTCATGCGAGTCAATACAGCTGGGATCTTATAAAGCATCCGGAAAGGAGGGCATGGAATTTACCGCCGAAAGCTTTTGAGCATCTAGGAAAATATGAAAAAGTCATGCTCTATTCCAACATTTTTTGCATACTGAAAAATTGTGATGAATTATGGGGCGATGAAAAAATGGAACTTAGAGAAGATCTGAAAACTGTTATTCTTCCGTACCATTTAGCAAGATTATCTTTAGTAGCTAAAGCTGATTTGTACAGCAATTTATTGGCCTCAGGAACTCTTTGTTTTTGTGAAGAAATGAATGTTTTTTCCGATATGTTTTTCGAAGAAAAAGAAATGGCAGTGAAACCGATAATAGAAGAACTTCCTGATAATCAGAGAATATATTTACTGCAAAAAAGATCAGCACTTTCATTGCCATCTAAAAAACCTCTTTTTAATACTGATGAAACGCCAACCAAATTACTTCTGGATTTTTTGAAAAACTATACCGGATATGTGCGAAGAGATTTTTCTTCTATTCTCCGGACTTAAATTGAAAATTTTTTTGTCTGAAAGACATTATAAAGTAGCTTATGAAAGTTTAAAAAGCCTTAGAATCCTAAATAATATTTTTGATGTTGAAACGGGAGCTCGCAAAGAAATTTTTGAAAATCTCAAGAATAAAAAAAATAAAGCATGGTTAGAATTTCAGTTTGGGTATTTGCTGAAAGAGTTCGGTTTTCTCAAAAAATCGAAAGAAATTCTACAGAGATTGAGAAATGATACTTCGCTGATGCCGGAATTAGATAATTGGAATTCCAAATTTTTGGAACAAATTGCATCCTGCGATTGGAGCAGAATTGACAGCTCAAAAAATGAGGAGGCGATAAAATTCCTGACCGAAGCAAAGGCATTTGATGAATCAAAGCGCCTGAAAGCGTATGAAATTTTAGAAAAAGCGAAAGAAGAATATGATACTTCAAATTTTTTGAAAAACACTATACAAAAATTTTTCAATACAGATCAAAGCGGAACAGATTTATATGATACCTTGCTTCTGACCGACAAAATTCTCGCTAAATTTTATTATTTCTCGCAAATCAGCAAATATCTCAAAGCAGACGAAACCATAAATTTATTTATGCCTTTGTTTATGTTGAGCATAGACGAAACTTCTCTTATAAAAATGCTGCCTGAAAAATATTATCAAGATGTTGTAAAATTAATTTTAGGGCATTGGCGACAAGGATTCAAAATTGAATCACTTCCTCTGCATGAGCAAGCCGCTATCAGATATGAGTTAGTGAACGAGCTGGAAAATTAACTCGGTTACATTGCAGCCTCTCCAAAACTAAATGATGAGGCTTTGCAATTAGGCATGGCATTTTTTAAAGAAAAAGACGGAAAATTAGTCAGCAATCAAATGCTGGAAGCACTTCCGTATCTAAAACGAATAGATTTGCAATATTATTTTACGCATATTCTTAAATATGCAAAAAAGTACAGAGAAATGGATGATATCCTGGAAATCTTTTTCACCCCTGACGGAATGTTAAATAATTTAGCATCGGATCTCGTTAATTCTAAAAATTTTGCGAATTTAACGACTTCTTCCGATTTGAGAGTATGAATTTGAGTGGATTCTTATGAATAAAATTCAATCTTTGTGTTATCTCCGACAATATGAAAAAGCTTTAAATATTTTTAAAAATATTTTCGATATCGAAACGGGAGAAAATAAAAATACGGATCAATATATCAGCACAGTTTATGAAGAAGTAGAAGCAAAAGAGCTTTTTATTTATGTTTTAAAAAAATACGGCTGTACAAATAAAAAACTTTTCCAAAAAATTTCAGACGATATAAAAAAAATCCAGAGCTATGAAGGTTATTATGATGATGATATTTTAGAAGATAGTGAATCGGAGGAAGAAAAAGAACCTAAACCTCAATGGTGGGAATAATCATGAACTACGAATAGATTATACCTCAATAAGCGCTGTCTGAAGCAACATGAAAGTATTGGAATTTTGCAAAAACTCCAGAGCTAAAGGCAACCTCATCCATGTCGCACTCATTGCCATTCCTCATAAACCGCTTATCATTTTAAACTCTAAAATGAGGACCTTCTTAAATGATAAAAATCTCTTTATACGGTTGACTGTGAATTTGAAAATATCGACATGAGAACTCCGAGAGTTGAAATTAATTCCGCTTATACAGATCTTGAAAGTCAATAATAATATATATTCTTTCCTGAAATCTTTGATGATATAAATTAAAGATAAAATAGGAGATGGCGGCATATATGGCTATAAAGTTAAGTATTCTTACCGATAACAATACAAAGCGAGACAGTCACTTGCTTGCTGAACACGGTTTGTCGCTGCATATCGAATGCGATAACATAAAATCGCTTTTTGACACCGGCGATACGGATGTGTATTTGAAAAATGCAGCGAAAATGGGAATAGATTTGCAGGCAATTGATCTTATTGCACTATCGCATCATCATTATGATCATGTCGGAGGATTAAAATATTTTCCTGTGCATAAGAATCGAAAGATTAAGTTGGTCGCTCAAAAGTATGCTTTTTATCCGTGCGTGGATTATCCTAACAATCTTGCAAAACACGAAATAATCGATAACTTTGATGTTATATCAGTTGATTCAGAACCACTTGAACTCAGCGAAAATCTTATTTTCTTGGGAACAATTCCTCGTATAACAGATTTTGAAACAACAAAGAAATTTGGGAATTTCATTCTTCCTTCAGGAGAACTTATGAATGATTTCTGCGAAGATGATACAGCGTTGATATACAAATCATCGGAAGGAATTGTGGTAATTACAGGCTGCTCACATTCAGGAATTTGCAATATAATTCAATATGCTATTGATACAGCCGAGAAAAAATGGGGAATTTCAAAGGTGAAAACAGTCATCGGCGGACTTCATCTTATAAATTCCCCCCCTGATTTTCTGGCGAAAGTGATCGATTTTTTGCATAGAAAAGGAATATCCGAAATTTATCCTTGTCATTGCACAGACTTAAACGCAAAAATCGCTCTGGCTTGCGGAGGATTAAAAGTTCATGAAGTCGGAGTAGGAACGACTTTGGATTTTAATTGAAGTTTTTGGCTAAAACCGCACTTTTTGTCGCCTGGAAAACCTCCGGGGAGGCTGGTGGATAGCTTTTTTATAAAAAAACATAAAATTTGTAAAAAATTACAGTTTTTTCTTGACAAATATATGAAAAAAGTGTTACAATAAGGCATTTGATAAGAAAATAGAAGGAGTGCAATATGAAAAATATAGCTTTAAGCACAGCGATAGTCTCAATTTTGAATATATTTATAGGAGCAAACCATGTTCAGGCGATGGATAAACCGGGAGGAGCGGCTGAAAATTCCCAGCAGCAGTCTCGAAGCGCTGTAACAGCACCAATTCCGCCAGTACAAGCGCAGGATAGCAGTTCTGCCAACGTCAATCTGCAACAGGAGACAGCTGTCAGTGCTAACGTTGAGGCCAGAGAAAACGTCAACAAACAAGATAGCGATGGTAATACTTCGCTTCATCAGGCCGTTAAGCAAGGTAATCTGGAAAAACTGAACGCCTTACTTGCAAATCCAGACATAAATGTCAACGCACAGAATATAAGAAAGCGGACTCCTCTTCATCTAGCTGTTGAGAAAGATAATCCAGAAGAGGTAAAAGCCTTACTTGCGCACAAAAACATAAATGTTAATGTGCGAGATACAGAGAAAAAAACGCCTCTGCTTAGGGCTGCTGAGAATGGACATCTAAAAGTGGTACCCGTCTTACTCGCAAATCCAGACATAAATGTCAACGTGTATGATATGATGGGACATACTCCTCTGCATCTTGCCGCTAGAAACGGTCATACAGAAGTGGTGAAAGCCTTGCTTGCGCACCCAAGCATAAATATTAACATAAGGAATGGTGGGGCTGGCCCAACTCCTTTGCATTCTGCCGTCATTAGTATAGAGAGCCTAGAAGCGCTGAAAGTCCTACTTGCTGATGAAAGGGTAAATGTCAACGCATTGGATATTGACGGTTGCACTCCCCTTCATCAGGCCATTTGGATTGGTAATCTAGAAGCGGTGAAAACTTTACTCGCACATAAAAATATAAATGTCAATGTGCGTGATGCAATAGGAAGAACTCCTCTGCATATAGCGACTACTTTTAGTGATCGTCTAAAAGAACTGGAAGCTTTACTTTCTCATAATGATATAGAGGTTAATTTTGAGGATAATTATGGTCAGACTCCTCTGCATTATGCAGTTTCTAAAAATAATTTAGAAGCAGTAAACAATTTACTCAAGCACAAAGACATAGACATAAATACGCAAGATAAAGATGGCCAAACACCTCTGCATAAGGCCGCTGTAAACGGTACTCTAGGAGTAGTCTTGCTTAATAATGGTAATCACAGGGTAGATGTTAATTTAGAGGATAATTACGGAGAAACAGCACTGGATGTCGCTCGCATTAATAATAACTCACAAATGAAAAAAGCCTTGGAAGAACACTTGAAAGGCTTAGGAAAAAGCGATGATGCAATTACTAACAGGTGGAACTATAAAGGATGGCTGTCATTGCGTCAGGCAATTAGAGATAATAAGATAGATTTGATAAAGGATTTGCTCGCAAATTCGGAAAAAATAAATCTTAATGCACGAGGTTTCAGAAGTAACACACTTCTGCATGATGCTGTTTTTTATAATAATCTAGAAGCAGTGAAACTCTTGCTCGCAAATTCAAACATAAATGTCAATGTGCGGGATAGCAATGGCGAAACTCCTCTTCATTTAGCAGCTTCTGATAATAATCTAGATGTGGTAAAAGTCTTGCTTGCGCACCCAAGCATAAACGTCAATGCACAGGATAGAATGTATGGCCAAACTCCTTTGTTTAAAGCCGCTAGGAGCAGTCATACAGAAATAGTGAAAGTTTTGCTTGCGCACCCAAGCATAAATGTTAATATAAAGGATTATTTCAATAGCACAGCCTGGAAACTTGCAATAGATGGGGGAATAAAAGATCTCTTGGAGAAAGCAAGCTCTTCATCAGCAGCTTCTTCAAGTTCAGGCAATTAAAAGCACGTATAAAAGCGATTTTTAGTCTTTTTTGCTGATTTCGTTGTACGTCCTCCGCTGTTTTGGTAGCACGGAGGACTTTTTGACGCCTGGAAACCGCAGGTTGGATCAATAAGGTGCTTTTTAGAAAACAATTTTTATAAAATTCTGAGACAAGTTAGACAATCACAAAAATGTTAAGATAAATCAATAACATGTTGGTTATCGGAAATTATATTGGCAAAATAAAAAAAACAACGAAACGTTCTCTTACATATGAGCATTTACGCATTGATCCGCTGGCATTGTCAAATGTTGCAAAAATATCTTGTATACAGAGAATAAAAGTACAAGTGCTGGAACCGTCAATACTTTTGAAACGCTCTGGGAAAATGGGTTGATAAAAGCCAAATAGAAATTGATATGCAAGGTTACGTAGAGTAATTACCGAAACAAACAAGCGTAAATTCCTATGGATATCAATGCGATAATTATAAAAATTGAAATTCCTTTATAACGCTGTCCTTCGTTTCTCTGAAAATATGTTTTTCTTTCTTCCGGTGTCGCTAAAATAAGCGCAATCTCTTCATCGATTGTTACCAAAAACAATCCATAGCACCAAATCATGGTAGAGCGTTCCACAAAATTTATCAAAAACGGAGACAAAACGAGTAGTAATGCGAATAAAGAAAAACGAATCTTACGAATTTTTTCTTTGTATTTATCAAAAACATCCTTACTAAAAACGGAAGACATATCAATCGGTTCAAATCCTTTCCAGTTGAAGAGAATCGCAACTTCCAGTGCAAAGCAGAACAAGTTAAACAAAAAATCAGTACCATTAATTGAAAAATCTGAAGGAATTTTTCCCTGAAAATATTTTAGAAAAATTATGTATGCAATAAAAAGAACGCTCAAATTAACCTCCGGATTTTTTCAAATTAAATCATTTTTCATAACTTTCAAGCAATTTCACCATTTCTTTCTGATTTTGTTGCTCTGCAATCATCAACGGAGTAAGTCCTTCTTTTGTTTTAGCGTTAATATCTGCTCCTTTTGATAAAAGCAATTTCGCGATCTCGAGATTCCCACTGTGAGCGGCGCTGTGCAACGGCGAAAGTCCGTCATTCTCGTTCTTATTAACATCGGCTCCACGTCTTATAAGTGACTTGGCGATTTCCGTATTTCCTGTTCCGACAGCATAAAACAAAGCAGTGGCGCCTCGCTCATCAACTGCATTTACATTTGATCCTTTCGCAATCAATAAGTTAACGATGTCGTAAAAACCATGAATTGTCGCGGCTATCAAAAGATTATTAGTTAATTCAACACCAAAGACAAAAGCCCAATGACTAATAATCTGCGGGGGTTTTCATCTATGGGGCTGAGTCTAAAAGAAAAAGTTAATTATGTCAAGTCGCAAAATTAACAAATAGTTAGGCGAAAATGGAGTGCTTGTAACTCCTGCTTCTAGAGAGGTGAAGAAGATTCTTAGGAAGCGGGAGTTAACTATGTGCGAAATAAAAGAGCGTAAAAAATATAAAAAAAGAGAGTTCAAATTATCTGATAAAAGTTATCGATTTTTTAAATATCTCTATCAAGAGATGGATAAAAAAAATCGAGACTGGCTCTATACCAATTATGGATATCTACGAAACGTATTAAAGTATCAAACGTGGCAGGGAGCTGCATATTTGGTTGATTCTTTGGTACAACAGAAGCTTATATCTTGTGAAGTACGGATAAACAAGAGCTTTAGGCCGTTTTTGATTATTAGAATAACAGCACCAATAAAAGTTAAGAAATTATTAAAGGCTTATGATGAAGCGAAAGCTACTGATCAAGAGGGGATAGAAGTAGAAACAAACAGCGAGGAAACAAAACAAACACAAAAAATGCCTTCTATATATATAAATAATAATATAATAAATCAAATCAATCATAGGGAAGAGAATTTAATTTCAAAATCAAAGAACACTACGGTACAGGATATGCTGGCTGTGTACAATGAGGCAGTGGATGCCAATGTTAATCCTGATAAGGAGATAGCGCCTAAACTTGTAGCAGCATTCAAGCAGAAATTCAAAACGCTGGAACGGTTCAGGCAGTATCTGAAACATAAAATCTTAAAGAAACCTGATAATCCAAAAGGATTTTTGGTTTTTCTCTTGAGTTTCAGTACAATTAATATGGCTATGGGAGAAATGAAGATGACGGTTGATCTACCTCCACAGCAAGGAATTAAGAGCGATGAAGAAGTTTATAGCCATATAGAGGCATTGAATGAATCTCCAGCTTGTATAGCGGTTCGCAAGATGCTTATAAAAAGCCGGAAGTACGGAGGAATAAACGAGTATAATGCCTGGTTTACGAAAGTCAGGCTTACTGAAAAGAATGGCAGTATACACATTGAAGGTGAGAATTCATTTATTACGGATTATGTAAACACGAACTACGGATTCACAATTCAAGATTATTATGCTGAGTGGAAAAAACACCATATTACTGAGACCGCAAAAATGGTTGAAGAAGTTGAAACAGAGAGAGAGGAGCAAAAGGACATGGCAGAGTTAGAAGTCATAGGAAGAATCGGATTTAAAGAAATCAAAACCACAGAGAGAGGACAAATGATGAATCTGTCTGTTGGAGAGAACAAAAATCGAAAAGGAGCTGACGGCAAGTGGACACAGGAAACAGCGTGGTATAACGTAACAATCAATGGCACTGAGAGAGTCAAAGCTTTTGATAGACTTAATAAAGGAGATCTTATCATGGCACGTGGGGATATCTCACTTTTCGCTAAGCTCGACAGATCTGGGAATCCGAAGGCTTATCTTACGGTGTTCGCTGATAAGATCAAATGTATAGCCAAAGCGCCGAATAAATCTGCGCCAAATGCTCGAATGGATACAGAGTACTATGCCGGCGATGATGTGCCGTTTTAAGTGGGAGAATAAAGGATATGATTACAGATGAAGATTTAGACTTAGATGAGCCGTTTGGGAGTTTTACATTGGGTTCTGCCTTAAACAAGTTAGAGCTTGAGATTGATAGTATTGGAGAACAAGTAATACAGCTTAAAGGGCTTTCAGTGACTGATGTCGATATAGAAGCGATAAAAGATCATGTATATGATGTAAAAAGGCATTTTGTTGTGGTTGAAGATTTGATTATCAAGCTTGATAAGCGAGTTAGGAAGCTAGCGATCAAGCGATTTTTCAGTGAAAAGTGCTAAATCCGACACTTTTTCGACCGTATTTTGTGTAAACAGTGACACTTTTGAGAGGGATTTTTATGGAAGATAGTGAAAGAAAGCACCATGTCAGTAGTAGTGGTTGATATTATAGCAGAAACAGTTGGAGAACTCAGGAAAGAACTAAAGCGTCTCAAAAAAGCAAAGATTGATCTAGTGATGAGGATCCGAGATCCGATAAAAAAAGATGTATACGAAGTCTATGGACCATTTACTTTTTTCGATATCTGCAATAATTCTCGCAATGAAGTAGGTATGCGGACTATGGAAATAATCAAAAAACTTGCGAGTAAAAAGAAGAGATATCCTGATGATATGAGAATTAATCAATTTATGTGGGATGTGAATATTTTTAATGGAAAAGATTGATGAAAAAATAGTGAGCGACGCTAGAGGGCGAGTAATTTCCGCAGGAAACTTTCTCTTCGATGCCGAATTAGACCTTGAAAGGCTTGTTGATTTGTTAGAAACTAATTTGGTTTCAGGAAAAATTACGGAAGAAATGATGGCGTTTTATCCTATAGCGAAACGGGCTTTGGATGCGATTAATAGTTTTCACAAATTTTCTTATTTGGCTCTTAGGGAAAAGAAGGGGGGGTACTAACTGTCCCCCCTTTCAGTAGCTAATTGCGACTAGGCTGCGGTAGTAGTTCTCAACTGAGAAACGATGCTGGTTGTCTGTTCTCTCTGAGAGGCTTCGAAAACTTTATCTCGCAAGTTCTGGATTTCATTAGCACACATCTTGTCCATCATGGTCTGCGTTGAAGCTAAGATAGCACTTTTGATATCGCACAGTCCCTGAGCCATTGAGTTCTGAATAGCCTGAAGTTGTAGGTTATTCTGACCGGCAAGAGTACTTAATTTCTCGGAGATCATCCAGCCTGTATTGGAGATAGCGGTATTAATACCGTTGAATCCCTGACACAGAGAGCTCTGAGTATTTGCGAACCCTGTATTAATCGCATTGTCAATGGTGTACGTTTGCGCTGACGATTGCTTGCTGAAGTCATTAACTGATTCCATAAGCCCGTTATAATTCATCTGATCACGCAACTGATTTTGTCCTGCCATCAACGTCTCGAATTGAGTATTTTCATTGCGATTATTATTGGCGTTGTTCATCATAGCGGCAGCAGCCATACCGTTATTGCCCCAGCCACCGAAACCACCATTACTTCCCATCATGAAAAGCAAAAGGATCAAGAGGACGCCGAATCCGTTGCCGCCACCCCAGCTGTTATCGTAGTTATTGCGCATACTTGCCCCCTGCAAGAAGCTCATAATGTTGTTATCGTCTGCCATTGTTAATTTCCTTTCATTTATTTACCCTTGAACATATTCATCAAGAAACCTTGAACGACTGAGTTAAGTTTATTCTGATCGAGTACGTTCAAGTTTCCCTGAGAATCCCGTTTTAAAATTCCTGCTTGTTCGGCGGCCTTAAAATCTTTTTGGAATTGAGGATTGTTAGCAACCATATTGTACAGCTCTTGAGGAGTCTGAGGTATTTTCGGCAATCCTGCCATCTTTACGAGGGCCTGAAACAGAGGATTTTGCATGTTATATCTCCATTACTATAAATATTATAACAGACGGAGATAAATTTCCCCAAAAGTGACTTTTGGTGGTGAACCGTCAGCTCTGTTACACTGTATATGTTGGAAGGATATGTCATAATGACGGTTGAATTACGGACTACAGAAGCCAAGACGATATATATGCTGACGGACATAGCGATTGGCGATACATTTAATATTCCGTTTAAGTATTTGGACTTTGATGAGAATGTCAAAGTATCGGTTCGAACACAGCCGAATTCAGAAGACGTAGAAGGAGAAGTAACAGAGCTTACACTTGATACAGACTATTCAATTGCGTCCAGTGATGGCACGAATGGTGTTTGGGGCATAGTAACATTTCTGACAGAGCACAGTAATCTCCAAAACCTGATTATTTACCGAAATATTCCGATTACTCAAGAGAAGATATTCAACAGCCAAACGATATTCAGTACGACGACAGAATCAGCCCTGGACAAGCTCACAATGATTGCGCAGGATCGGAATTACGAGAATAGAATTCTACATACTCCGATCGACGACACAGTAGCGGAAAGTGATCTTATATTGCCTACAGATACGTCCGGGTATCTGTATACGGACGAGAACGGAGCGATAAAGGTTGGGAGTTTAGATACAGCGTCTAAAGCTCTCAGACAACCTGAAGAAGAGAATGCAAATGCCACCTTTATCATTAGTGAAGCTGACAGAAAAGGGAAGATTCTTGCTTTTGATAATACCAACAACGCAAATGTAGATTTCATTCCTAAGTACACTGCGGGAGACAATGTACAGATATCAGATGAAAATGTTATATCTTCAAGTGGTACTACGTACACAGCAGGAGCTAATGTTCAGATATCAGATGAAAATGTTATATCTTCAAGTGGTACTACGTACACAGCAGGAGAAGGCATAGCAATTAACGACAGTGTAATTTCAGCTGATCTGAAATTCGCGGATCCTTCCGCCTGGGTCTCAGCTACTTTGCCGTCTAGCGCAAACTGGTACTCCGTCTGCTATGGAAACGGGAAATTCGTAGCGGTAACCTATAACGCCAACAAGGCAGCGTACAGTCCAGACGGTATTACATGGACCGAAACTACTATGCCGTCTAGCGCAAACTGGCGCTCCGTCTGCTATGGAAACAGGAAATTCGTTACGGTAGCCTATAACTCTAACAAAACTGCGTATAGCGAAGACGGCATCACCTGGACAGAAACTACTATGCCGTCTGCCGGGAATTGGATTTCCGTATGTTACGGCAATGATAAGTTCGTAGCGGTTGCCGACTCCAAGAAGGCAGCATACAGTCCAGATGGTATTACATGGACAGCTGCTACTATGCCAGCTAGTGATAATTGGGTTTCGATATGTTACGGAGGTGGAAAGTTCGTAGCAATAGCAGGCGCCAGCTCCAACAAAGCAGCATATAGCGAAGACGGGATTACTTGGACAGCAGCAACTTTGCCCTTATCTGCTTATTGGAGCTCCTTATGTTACGGAAATGATAAGTTCGTAGCAGTAGCAGGAAATAACTCCACCACAACAGCGTATAGCGAGAATGGAATTAGCTGGATATCGAATACTATGCCATATTCTTCTTCTTGGGGAGATATTTGCTATGGTAATGGTAAGTTCGTAGCCATTTCGAGTAACACTTCCACTACCACAACAGCATATAGTGCAGATGGGATTGTTTGGATAATGGCGTCTCTTCCGTCGTCAGCGAATTGGCGAAATGTCTGCTATGGAAACGGTAAGTTCGTTGCCGTATCTGCCAGTAACTCAAGC
>JAFUZX010000041.1 GCA_017476405.1 Alphaproteobacteria bacterium
GTCACGAAAATTTGCGAATATTTTAGTGAGTTATATACCAAGTATGTGCAAATTTAAAAAACATACACGTAGAGATGTTGAATTGAAAATTTTGAAGCTTCCTGTTCCGGCAGTGTTAATTGAATTAGGATGTGTTTCAAATAAAATAGATAATGAATTATTGCATTCAAGAACTTTTCGAGAAAAGACCAATCGTGCTATTTTGTATGCCTTAGATAAGTATTTTGAAAAAGAATAGGCGGAAATGAAAAAAATTATTATTCGTTGTTTTAAATGGGGATTCATTCTGACGATATTTGCGGGGATTATCGGTTCCGCAATATTCGGTTTTGATTACTTATCTTCTATAGTTGCGGAATTACCGGATTATAAATTATTACAAAAATACGTTCCTGATGTTCCTACTCGAGTATTCTTGCGGGATGGAAGCAAACTTGCAGAATATTCTTATGAAAAACGATATTTTATTCCTATAGATAAAGTTCCTCAAAAATTGATTAATGCTTTTGTCGCAGTGGAGGATAAGCATTTTTTTCAGCATATAGGTATTGATTTTCAGGGAATTTTACGTTCTGTCCTTATAAATTTGAAAAATTTAGGAAAAGGAAAACGCCCGCAAGGAGCTTCAACAATTACACAGCAAGTCGCTCGTATATTTTTAATAAAAACTAATGAGGTCTCATATATAAGAAAACTGAAAGAGGCAATTTTATCATACAAAATAGAGTCATCGCTTACTAAACGTCAGATATTGGAGCTGTATCTTAATCAAGTTTATATGGGAATGGGGACATACGGTGTAGTCGCTGCCGCAAAAGTTTATTTTAATAAGACATTGGATGAGTTAAGTATTGCTGAATGTGCGTATTTAGCGTCTTTAGTTAAAGGAGCTAATAATTATCATCCGATAAAGCATAAGCAGAAGGCGCTTGCAAGAAGAAATTGGGCAATTAAACGGCAATTTGAGGATGGATATATCTCGTTAACTGAAGAAAAAGAAGCTTTAAAAGAAGATCTTGTAATGACGTATGTCGGTAATAATGATGTTAAAGCCGGTTATTTTGCTGAAGAAATGCGAAAATATTTAATTGAAAAATTTCCTTCAGATCATTTAAATAAAGAAGGATTAATTGTTCGGGCAACGCTTGATCCGAAAATTCAAAAATGTGCCTATGAAGCGCTACGCAATGGATTGGAGCAGATCGATCGGCGTTTTGGATGGCATGGAGTGATCGGACATATCAATGTACATTCAAGAAATGAAAAAATTATAAGTCAATTGAAAGAAATTCATATTCCTAAAGGTGGAGAAGATTTTTTAAGAGCTGTCGTTTTGTCTGTTAATAAAAGTGTTGTCTTATTAACTGAAGATAATGAATTTGGAAAGCTTTCCGCTAATGATGAGAAATGGAGCGGAAAAAGTATAAAATGCGGTGATGTGGTTCTTGTTTCTAAAAATATTGTATCAAGCAATTCATTACATGACTCAGCAAAAAATATCTCATTAATATTAGATCTAAAACAAATTCCGAATGTGCAAGGTGCAATCGTTGTTATAGAGGTAGAAACAGGGCGTATTCTTGCTATGCAAGGTGGATATTCATTTTCAATAAGTGAGTTTAATCGTGTTACACAAGCGATGCGTCAATGTGGATCTGTGTTTAAGCCATTTGTTTATCTTGCGGGTTTAGAAAACGGATTTGCTCCGAATACAGTTATTGACGCAAGTTCAGTTGAGGTCGATCTTGGAAATTCATTGGGGGTATGGAAACCAAAAAATTATCATGGAATGCAGATCGATAAAATAACGATGCGAAGAGCTCTTGAAAGATCAATTAATACGGCGACAGTTAGAATTGCGCAAGAAACAGGATTAGATAAAATCGCAAAAATAGCGGAACAATTTGGTATTTTTGATAAAATGCCGGAACTTCTTTCATATGCTCTTGGTGCAGGAGAGACTACGTTACTTAGAATGACGACTGCGTACGCAATGTTAGCTAACGGAGGGAAGCGTATCAAACCTACTATGATTGAGTATGTACTAGATAGAAATGGGAATATCTTATATAAGAGTGATAATCGAGTTGTGGATAACAGTATCGGTTATGATGCTAAATTCCCTCCTAAATTACATGATAATCGTGAGCAAATTTTGGATGAACGTAGTGTATATCAGATAAATTCACTGCTTGAAGGAGTAGTGCAATATGGTTCAGCCGCATCTGCTCGTTTCATTGATTTTCCTATGGCAGGAAAGACTGGAACTAGCAATGAAAGCCGAGATACATGGTTTGTCGGGTATACTCCAGAGATCGCAATAGGAGTTTTTGTCGGATTTGATGACCATTCAAAGAGTTTAGGAAAAGATGCCAATGGAAGTAATACGGCATTACCGATATTTATTTCTTTTATGCGGGAAGCGAAGAAATTTCTTATACCTACTCCTTTTAGAATTCCTAAAGGAATAAAACTTCGAAAAATAGATGCTGAAACAGGTGGAGCTCCAATAGAGGGGGAAAAAACGATTATTGAAGCTTTAAAAGAAGAAGATGATGAAAATCAAGAGGAGTTAATTGAGGATAATAAAAAGAAACATAAGGGGCTTTTTGAACTTATAAATGATATTACAAATGAGTCTGATAAGGGAAATTTGAATAGAGAAGAAGATGTGGAGGATGATCAAATTATAACTTCTGTCAGAGGGGTATATTAGTGGATATTGTTTTAATCAACTTTAGGTTGTATAATATTCCATATATTAAACTAACAGGAGTGATTCATGGATTGTTATATAAATTATATAGAGTTTGTTTTTTGTATCGGATTATTTATAAATGCGTTGCTGTTTATTCCGCAAGCTATAGAAATATATAAAGCAAAAGATTCTTATGGGCAGTCATTGTTAACTTTTGCGGGATTTAATGTTATTCAATTAGTTACTATTATGCATGCGTATATTCATGATGATATTATTTTATTTTATGGAACAATATTGTCATTTATAACTTGTGGAGCGGTAACAGTATTGATTATTTTTTACAAAAATCGTGGATTATTTTAAGAATTAATTTATAAAAAACAGAAAAAGTATAAAAAATATCGTTTCTTATGCTTTTTCTTCATAGGTTAAGTTTTATTTGGTAGATAAAAAGTTAATTTTTATTTGATATCTATTGACTATTTTTATCATACACAGTAGTATTTTTCTCAATCAAAAGATCAATGTGTACTCATTTTTCGATTGAAAAGATTCGAAAATGCTGTTATATACACAAAAAGTACTTTCGCCATTAAATTTGGCTTGCAAAGTTTATTATTGTTTTTTATTGTTAGCTGTTGATCTTTTATTAGTTAAGATTTTATAAAGGAAGGGGGCTCATGCCTACAATTAACCAACTGATTAGAAGTCCAAGAAAGGATGTCGCTAAAAGAAATAAAGTTCCTGCACTTTTGTCATGTCCTCAAAGACGAGGAGTTTGCACTCGTGTTACGACTACTACGCCGAAAAAACCAAACTCAGCGCTGAGAAAAATCGCCCGTGTACGTTTAACAAGCGGATTTGAAGTTACGTGTTATATTCCGGGTGAGGGACATAATCTTCAAGAACACTCTGTGGTGTTAATCAGAGGTGGACGTGTAAAAGACCTTCCAGGTGTTCGGTATCATATTGTTCGTGGTGCTTTGGATACTCAAGGGGTTAAGGATAGAAAGCAAGGTCGTTCTAAATACGGTGTTAAGAGACCGAAATAATAAACTAATAATTAGGAGTTTTCCATGGGACGTAGAAGAGCAGCAGAAAAACGTGAGATATTACCTGATCCAGAGTTTGGCAGTGTAGTTGTTACTAAATTTATTAATGCCGCAATGTATGATGGCAAAAAATCAGTTGTAGAAGGAATTTTGCACGAGGCTTTTGAAAATATTCATAAGAAATCAGGTAAGCCTGGTTTGGAAATATTTGAAGAGGCTCTTAATAACGTGAGTCCTTCTGTTGAATTAAAATCTCGTCGTGTTGGTGGTGCAACTTATCAAGTCCCAGTTGAAGTAAGTGCGGATCGTGGACAGGCATTGGCTATTCGTTGGGTAATTGCTAATGCTCGTAAACGCAGTGAAAAAACGATGGCGTTAAAATTAGCCGGTGAGTTGATGGATGCTTATAATGGCCGTGGTGGATCTATCAAGAAGAGGGATGATACTCATAAAATGGCCGACGCAAACAAGGCTTTTGCTCATTATAGGTGGTAAAAATGGCTAGAAAGACTCCGATTGATAAGTATCGTAATATAGGTATTATGGCGCATATTGACGCTGGAAAAACGACAACTACCGAAAGAATTCTTTTTTATACGGGACGTTCTCATAAAATCGGTGAAGTTCATGAAGGTGCCGCTACAATGGACTGGATGGAGCAGTAGCAGGAGAGGGGTATTACAATCACTTCTGCGGCTACAACTTGTTATTGGAAAAATCACAGAATAAATATTATTGATACTCCGGGACACGTAGATTTTACGGTTGAGGTTGAACGTTCGCTACGTGTTTTGGACGGCGCAATTGCTGTTTTTGATGGAGTTGCCGGAGTCGAGCCTCAATCTGAAACCGTTTGGCGTCAAGCTGATAAATATAAAGTTCCGAGAATCTGTTTTGTTAACAAAATGGATAGAACAGGCGCTAATTTTTTCCGTTGCGTTGATATGATTGTAGATCGTTTAGGTGCAAAGCCTATGGTTATGCAATTTCCGGATGGCACGGAGAGCGATTTTATCGGAGTAATCGACGTTTTGAGAATGAAAGCTTACCATTGGAAAGATGAAACAATGGGCGCTGAATATGAGACGGTCGAAATTCCGGCTAAATATGCGGAACAAGCCGCAAAATATCATAATGAATTAGTTGAAATGGCGGTAGAGCAAGATGATGCTCTTATGGAGGCTTATCTTGAAGGGGCTGAGCCGACAGTAGATCAATTGGTCGCTTGTATAAGAAAGGGAACAATTAACGGATCATTTGTTCCTGTATTTTGTGGAAGCGCATTCAAAAATAAAGGCGTTCAAACATTATTGGATGGCGTTGTTGATTTCTTACCTTCTCCTGCTGATGTCGGTGAAATTCACGGCTTTGATGTTGATACAAAAGAGCCGGTAATTCGAACATTAGACGATAAGGAACCTTTGTCAGCATTGGCATTTAAAGTGATGACGGATCCATTTGTTGGTTCTTTGACTTTCGTTCGAATTTATTCCGGTGTTTTGGAAGCTGGTAGCTATGTTTTGAATTCAACAAAGGGTGAACGTGAAAGAATTGGGAGATTGCTCCTTATGCACGCAAATAATCGTGAGGATATCAAAGAGGCTTATGCCGGCGATATTGTAGCGGTTTGTGGGCTAAAATATTCGACAACGGGGGATACATTATGTGATACATCAAAACCGTTGTTGCTTGAAAATATGGAATTCCCTGATCCGGTTATTGAGGTCGCTGTTGAGCCGAAGTCTAAAGCCGATCAAGAAAAAATGGGGATAGCGTTGGGGCGTTTAGCTGCAGAAGATCCTTCTTTTAAGGTAAGTTCTAACGTTGAAACGGGTCAAACTATTATCAAAGGAATGGGCGAGCTTCATCTTGAAATCATTGTTGATCGAATGAAGAGAGAGTTTAAAGTTGAAGCAAATGTCGGAGCTCCTCAAGTTGCGTATAGAGAGACAATATCTAAAGCAGGTGAAATTGATTATGTACATAAAAAACAATCAGGAGGTGCTGGTCAATTTGCTAAGGTTGTTATACAATTCGAGCCTGGCGATTTTTCAACGGGACTTGAGTTTGAAAGCAAAATTTTCGGCGGAGCTGTTCCAAAAGAATACATTCCGGGCGTTGAAAAAGGCTTGAAAAGCGTTGCTGAGTCGGGATGTTTGATCGGTTTCCCGATCGTTGGCGTGAAATGCACACTTATTGATGGTGCCTATCACGATGTTGACTCAAGTGTATTGGCGTTCGAGATTGCTGCTCGTGCGGCTTTTAAAGAAGCAATGACGAAATGTGGCGCAAAAATATTAGAGCCGATCATGTCGGTTGAGGTTGTCACTCCTGAAGATTATATGGGAGATATTATTGGTGATCTCAATAGTCGTCGTGGTCAGGTTGTAGGTATGGATCAAAGAGCGAATGCTCGCGTAATTTCAGCTGAGGTTCCTTTAGCGGAGATGTTTGGGTACGTGAATACATTACGTTCTATGAGCCAGGGAAGGGCTCAATATACAATGCAATTTGTTCGTTACGATGTTGTTCCATCTCACGTTGCGGACAAAGTCATTGCTGAGCACAAAGGTATTGTAAAGGGTGAATAAATAGTAAGGAGAAATATAAATGAGTAAGGTTAAGTACGAAAGATCTAAACCGCACTGCAATATTGGTACTATTGGTCATGTCGACCATGGTAAAACTACATTGACAGCTGCTATCACAAAAGTATTGTCTGAAGCTGGAGGCGCAAGTTTTACAGCGTATGATCAAATTGATAAAGCGCCAGAAGAAAGAGCTCGTGGTATTACCATCAGCATAGCTCACGTTGAGTACGAAACTCCGAAGAGACACTATGCTCATGTTGATTGCCCGGGACA
>JAFUZX010000042.1 GCA_017476405.1 Alphaproteobacteria bacterium
AGTTTGAATAAATACACTATCAGTTCATCAGACGGAACTTATGGCTATCGATATGATTATACATATAATTATAAAGAACAATCAGGTGGGTATCCATCTGACCCATACCTTTCCTACAGTCCTCTATACGCAGCGATAAGAAGCGGTACATTGTCAAGAACGACATATGACATATTGGATTTCACGTCAGGAAGCACAAGCGGAAAAAACGGCTCTCTCGGAACGACATTCAGTGGCTCACTTAACTATACGACAAGTGAAGGCTGGGGATTGTATACCATCTCAGGAAATCAAACAGCCAGAATAACAACAAAATTCAGGGGCGATATCACTTTATCTCTGTGTTCCAATTTCTTGAAAAGCTACGGGACAATAAAAATGAACTTCGGCACTAATACATCGGAAAAAACAGTAAAAACCGAAACCTCAATACAAATCAAAGGTGCTGATCTGAGATACGATCGCACATACGACTACTACTACATGGAATTAACCGCAACAGATGTTGTATTCCTGAACGCTATACAAACCAGCGCAGAGCCTGTCTACACATATCCGCCGAGTTTCGACAGCAGCGTATCAAAAATCGATTGGAGAGCAGAAACCGTAAGCATACCAACCGAAATCGGATATTCCGGCAGTATATCCAACTACAACTACATCAAAGGATATCACATGCTGAATTCGAGCAGCTGCAGCCCTTATCTGTATCCAAAGAATTATCCGGCTGATATAACATGGATATTCGATGCGACAGAAAAAATGCTGAAAAACTTCTACATGCCGGATTATTCATATGTCAGTAACGATACATACATAAGCGGAATAACAAGGCTGTATTCACCTATGACAAGGACATCCGCACGAAAGTATGCATTCCTGAATCCGAGCCAAAATAACATCGTATATCTCTGGGGAACAACATTTTCAAAACAAAAAAACTGGATTCTGACGGAAAACGGATATCAGGAAGATGGAGACACTCCGACAGCGGCAGTCGTAAAACTGACATCGGCGGCATGCACGAAATTAATCAACAAATATGGGCTTGATCTTCGAATATATGTGATCAAATATAAAGAACAAACTGAGTATGCAGACTTTCCTCTATATAATAAAGCACAAACGTACAATTCGAGCCAATACGCTACCATCCAAAACTGTGCGACCTCATCAGGAGGCAAAGCGTATTCCGTATCGACAGAAAGAGATCTGAAATCAACGCTGGATAGCATTGCGGAGGAACTTAAAGCCTGGGCTGACTATGAACCGGCAAAAAGCATTTTACAAAACGATTAAAACCAAAAAATGATGTAGATTCTTACTCACTGATTTTTTTTACAATTCTTTAAATTTTGTATCGCTACAGCATAATCTTGACTTTTGAATAAATATGATCCCGTTACAAGACTGTCTGCTCCATTTTGTACGCATAGAGAAGCGGTTTCCGCATTTATTCCGCCGTCAACGCATATTTCAGCCGTTTTAGGAAATTCTCGTCTTAATTGTTCGATTTTCCGCAATTGCGATAAAATAAATTTCTGCCCTGAACTTCCCGGATTTACACTCATTACCAGAACGATATCGATGAGATCCGCACAATATTTTAAACAATCAACAGAAGTCGCAGGATTAAGCGCAACACCAGCTGATTTCCCGAAATTTTTAATCTGAGTCAGTACTTTATGCAAATGCGCTGTCGATTCAGGATGAACGATAATAGCATCAGCCCCCGCTTCTACAAACGACATAATATGCTTTTCGGGATTTTCAACCATCAAATGAACATCGAATCTCAATGATGACAACCGTCTATGGGCAGCAATAACATGTGCTCCAAATGTTATCACATCAACGAAACGGCCATCCATAATATCCCAGTGAATACAATCTGCCCCTGCTGATTCAACGGCTCTAAGATCATCTCCCAAAGCCGTAAAATCCGCAGAAAGCATTGATGGACAAATCATAACCATAGACAATACCTCAAAAAAACGATATCAGTTCACGAAATCACTTAAATCAAGAGCATTTACGAATTCTTGCCATTCGCCTTTACTCAATCCGCTATTTTCTTGCGTTATTTTCTCACCTTTTAACATTCGCTTGTTCAATTCTACGCATTTTTGCGAAATCGATACGGAGTTTTTGCGATAATTCATGAAAGCGTCATAAGTAAACGGAACCCATGCTTTCACAATTTCCAATATTTTATTAGCATAACACCTGATTTCGTATTGAGCGTGCGAATCAGCCCGCAATTTTAAAAAATGCAGTAAATTGTGCAAATCTATTTTCCAATATACTTCCGTATACACACTCACAGGAAGAATTGTACGAGCAAGCTCTCGTGTCAGAGACAAATCATTAAGCATATGCGTATATTTCTCATACGCATTCCCCGAAACCTCATTCATTATATCTACAATCTCTCGAGCTTTCGCTTGATCCATAGCCACATCAGCTTTTCCCTGCTTATTGGTTTCAGATTGCCGAGCGATTTGATCCAATTCAGGAATATAGAACTCATTGTTCAATACGGAATATCTAGCTGAATATTCATTAACATTTGCCGTACGATGTCTAATCCAATGTCGCATAACAAATATAGGCATTTTTACGTGTAATTTAATTTCGCACATTTCAAACGGCGTCGTATGCCCATGCCTCATAAGATAATTAATTAAGCCACGATCTTCTTGCACTTTCTTAGTACCGACACCATAAGAAACTCGTGCCGCTTGTACTATAGAGGCGTCAGTTCCCATATAATCGATTACACGAATAAAGCCATGATCCAACATCGGGATTTTTTTATATAAAATTTTTTCCATTTCAGGAGATACAACACGCAATGTATCGGATTTGCATTCTTCACGCATTTTTTCTATATCATTTTCTTGCATATCTAGTCTCTATCGTTATTAATTTCATTAGTATAATATAAATAAAAGAAATATTATATTGCGGAACAATTTTTTGAAAGCGTATTTATTATGAAAATAGTTTCATGGAATGTTAATTCAATAAGAGTTCGAATTGAACATCTATGTTTTGTCGCACGAAAATATCAGCCTGATATCTTTTTGTTACAAGAAACTCGTGTAGATGATCGACTCTTTCCCACGGATTGTTTAGATGAACTGGGATATAACATGAGTTTTCGCGGAGAAAAAGCCCGAAACGGTGTTGCGATTTTTTCAAAACATCTTATAGAAGACGTAAAAACAGATTTTTGCGATGAAGCCCGCTACATTGAAGCATTTACAGGAGGCGTTTACGTTGCGTCCGTATATGTTCCGAACGGTCGTGCGGTTGGAGCGGATCATTATTATTACAAGTTAGATTTCTTACGGGATTTAGAAGAACGATTGACACAGATGCGTAACGAAACATTTATTGTTGGCGGAGATTTTAATGTCGCTCCATATGCGAAAGATGCTTGTGAAGAAGTACATCTGGATGACTTACTATGTTGCTCTCCAAAAGAACGTGAAGCTGTTGAGAAATTGCGAAAAATCGGTTTTTCCGATCCGCTTCATGATAAAGGATTTACATGGTGGGATTATCGATTTGGCGCTTTCAAAAGAAATATCGGATTACGCATAGATCAATTCTATCTGTCATCTAAAGCTAATGACTTATTTCTTGGTGGAGATGTATTGAAAGATATAAGAGCATTGCCGAAGCCATCAGATCATGCGCCTATATTGTGTGAACTTAAACTATAAGGAGAATATCATGAGAGAAGAACATGCTAAAAAAATAGCCTTTCTTATGTTATCTGTAATATTAATATTTCTAGTCAGTTGGTTTTTCAGCAGTTCAGATTTATTCTCCACGGCTGTGCTTGCTGTAGTTGTCGGAATATTTTGCTTAGACATAGAAGAGTATTGCGATTTATTGAAAAAAGAAAATCACAAAAAAAATTCAATCGCTGTTAACGAAAACGTAAATTATATTCCAAAAAAAATATCTGCGTATATCATCAATATGGATAAAGCAAAAGATCGATTGGAGTTTATTTCAGAGCAAGTAAACAAGCTTAATATTCCATATGAGCGCATTTCGGCTATCGATGGAAAAAATCTCACAAAAAAGCAATGGAAAGATATCGTAGATGAACAATCTTTTCGTAATTTTTTTAAAATGGCCCCTGAACCGGGCACCATCGGATGTTCACTAAGTCATGAAAAAGCTTTACGAAAATTTCTGGAATCTGATAGTGAATTCGCTCTAATTTTCGAAGATGACGTAAAATTCTCGCCTGAAAAACTGCAAAATATAATTCCGAAAATTCTCGCCAATGAATCATTATGGGACATAGTCAGCTTCGAGTTAAATCATTACGGACATCCGCAAAAAATTGCTCGTCTTTCTGAAATTGAGTTTCTTACATTCTATATAACCAACGTAAAACACTCCGGTTCATATATTATCAAACGTATTGCCGCTAAAAAATTACTTGAAAAATTCTACCCAATTAAAATGCCATTCGATCATTATTTTACAAGATCATGGGAATTTGAACTGAAATTCTGCGGAGTAGAGCCTCGTATAATTGAACAAAAATTCGGAAATTCACAAATCAAAAATATAAAAACTAAACATTATGAAGATGAAAAAACATTAGTTATAAATATGCTATATAATATTTACACCGCATTTATACAAACGGCATATAATTTCTTATTGTATTTATCAAGCAGACGGAGATTGTAAGATTGAAGTTATCAACATTATCTTATAAAATTGCGCCAATAAACGTTAATTTCGGAGAAAAAAATATGGAAAATAAAAAAGAACATTATGAAAAGAAAACAACAACTTCCTTCTGTGATTCAAATAGTACAAAAAATAAAAAACAAGCAAACAGAGATAATTGTGAAAAAATCGAAACCAATAATAACGATAACTCACAAGAAAAAATAGAAAAACTTGAAGAAGAAATCTCGACTCTAAAAGATACTTTACTACGAAAACTCGCTGAATCGGATAATTTAAGAAAGCGTCTCGAAAAAGAAAAAAGCGATGCTGAAAAATATGCCAGTAACCGTTTCGCTAAAGACTTACTTTCAGTTATCGATAATTTTGATCGGGTTTCAAAAAGTCTTTCATCCGTTCAGGAAAAAATAAACCAAGATGAGTCATTAAAACAAATTTTTGAAGGCATATCTCTTTGCGGAAAAGAATTACTCTTCGTATTTAAAAAACACGGCATATCTCAAATTGAAATTTCCGAAGGGACTCACTTCGATCCACATTACCATCAAGCTATGTGCGAATTAGAAAGCAAAGATCACGAACCGGGAACAATTATCGGAGTTATGCAATCAGGATATACCCATCATGATCGCCTACTCCGCCCTGCTATGGTAAGTGTCGCAAAGAAATCAGAGTAATATGAGTAATAATAGCGATAAAAAGCCAATATGTGTTGATTTAGATGGTACACTCATCAAAAATGATGTAACTGTATCTTCATTGAAAGTATTTTTGAAACAAAACATCTTCAGGATATTCAAAGTACTATTATGGCTAATTCGTGGTAGAGCTTACTTAAAGAGACGTCTTGCTCAAGAGGTTGAATTTGATACAAGCTGGCTGATTTATAACGAAAAGTTTCTGGATTTTCTTATTTCGAAGCAACAAGCTGGAATTCCAATTTTCCTAGCGACAGCAAGCGATGAGATTTATGCAAAAAAAGTCGCAGAACAACTCGGAATATTTGATGGCATTTTCGCAAGCAATGGTGAAATAAATTTACGAGCAAAAACAAAAGCTGATACTTTATGTATTCTTTTTGGAGAAGGAGGATTCATATATGCAGGAAATTCTAAAGATGATTTAGCCGTGTGGCGTAAAAGCGGTGGATGCATTCTGGTTAGTCCAAGTAAAGCCGCCTTAAAAGGAATGAGCAATAAACAATACATATTATTTGAATAATGATTCACAATTACGGGAATATTATGATATTTCAGGGAAAAAAGTCAATTCTTGCTGAAAATATTGGCGATATCGCTGATATTTTTATAAAAAAAAACATACGCAAACCAACTTATGCTAATCTATTTACCAATTGGAATGTTGTTGTTGGATCCGAACTTGCATCAAAGGCTGTTCCATTCAAAATCATGACTCAAGGCGATCAAAAAATTTTAGTTCTAAAATCCAAAAAAGGCTGTTCTACTGAAATTCAGCACTGTTCTTTAAAAATTCTTGAAAATGTTAACCATTTTTTAGGAGAATCTGTGTTTTCCTTTATAAAGGTTATTCAGATGGATTTCGATGAAATACGTTAAATTTTTATTTACTGTTTTACTATTAAATTGTTTTGAAATAGATGGACAAAATTCGCAAGTTTCTATTCCTTCAAATATATCAAATGATAATGCAGTATCTGACTCCACAGCTACATCAACAAATGCGACATCTGACGCTAAACAAGACGATTCGCTAAAAGATGATGAAACTTTCGCCTATCGTCTGAGCAAAATGAAAATTCCTGAAAAACTTAAATTAAAAGAAATAGTTTTTGGAAATCCTGATGCCCCAAAAAGTCTAATCATATACTTTTCTTATACATGCCCACATTGTCGTGATTTTCACAGAGATATTTATCCGAAATTCAAAGAAAAATTTGTAGATACCGGTAAAATAAAAGTTATTTTCAGAAATTATATTGATGATCAGGGTGCATACGAATCAGCACAAATAATCAGATGTTTGTGTGAGAAACAAAAAGATGGCAATTATGAAAATGAGTACAGCAGATTAACAAACTTTATATTAAATAAGCAAAATGAATGGCTAAAATCAAAGAAACCTAATGAGTTTCTCGTAAAAATATTCACTGATATCAGTTACAATGAATCAGACATACGTGCTTGCCTGAAACGAACTGATATAGGAGGCGGCTTGATGCTTGAACAACAACGAGCAATGGGCGAATTACATGTAATATCCATGCCGACATTTATTCTAATAGGGGGAAATACACATGTCGGCACAATAACGTTCGAGGAATTAATTAAATTATGCGACCTTAAATAATCTATTTCCGCCGATATAATTCATTACTCTTGATAATAAATTACTCAAATACTACTTGAATTTTTTACTTAAATATAGGAAACTAAGAGCAAGTTTTTTTGGGGTCATAGCTCAGTTGGTAGAGCGCTACAATGGCATTGTAGAGGTCAAGGGTTCGACTCCCTTTGGCTCCACCATCTCAAATTTGAGGATCGGACATTTAGCTCAGCGGTAGAGCATCACGTTCACATCGTGGGGGTCGCAAGTTCGAACCTTGCATTGCCCACCATTATCACAAACAATTACTGAAATTTAAGGCTTTTCAAGGCTTGTTAAAGAGTATTTTTTCTCAAATAAATTGAATCCATCATTAACTTTAAACACTTTTAATACATATTTAAATCAATCTCCAGTTTCCGTTTTTCTCAGAGAGATCTCTCCAAACGCCCAAAATTCTCTAAATGAAGGGGTTAGGAGAACATTGCTATTTCCGCTCAAATTGGAGACTTTTCTCAAGTTTTCGTAAAATTATCTCTGAAAAGTTCGTTGAGTTTTTCACCTACCGAATGGTACTTACTTCATAACTTTTAGTACATTGAAATATATGGATATTTTATTAAAGGAAAAATCAAAATTTTCAGCAGAGATTATAGAAAACAGCCAAATTTTACTGATACATCAGGCAGTAAACAGCCGAGGTTAGAATTCCACTCCCATCCGAGGAGCGATCGTTCAATACTGCGGAAAAATGCAACGAACCACGAAAGCCTTGATTATCAAGGATTTGCTTGCTAAAACTGAATTAGTACCATCCGCTGATCAAAAGAATTCTTTTACTCAAAAATGAGTATAAATAATAAAAAATATCTGCGGAGAGGATAAAGTTTTGATTCCCTTCTGCAAGCTTCCGAAATTCAGGACATGTGGCGTTGGGACAAAGATCGTAAAATTGCGATGAATAATCTAAAAATCAGCAGAGCAAAAATAATTACGAATGCAGCTTTCGAGATTAGAATATTAAAAATCAATTCGCCTCGAACAATGTTTTCACTTTAAGAATTTTGCAGAGGCGATACTTTTTTCAGTTGGCTTACAAAATTTCCATTTTAATTGCCGAAACCTGCTTATTATCAAAATAGTGAGGATTGTCGCGATTAATCATTGCAGTTCCGATCAAACGGCAGCCTTGCGCCTCAAGAGCCATGATTGAACGAATCATTCCCGTAGAGTTGCTCGAAATCGTAAATTCTTTGATGTTATTTTCACGGCAGCAGTTGATAACAGCTTCAGCATCTTCTTCATCAATCAGATCACTGAAATTGATAAGCTCATTGCTGGCTTCTATGCTGCTTTTATACGCCCAATAAACGTCGCGATTAATACCGAGTTCTTTCAATGTTTTTCCTGAAGATTCAGGCGTTTCAAATCGTTCTATAAAAAGTTTATTTTTCATTTCTTCATTTCCTTTTTTATTCATCATATCCATCGTTCTAACTCCTTGATTTATATGTGTTACTTTAACTCTTTCTTTCAATTTGACAAGTTTTTATTTTCGATTTTTTATGCTTTTTTAACAAAAGTAAGCACTAATTATCGCGCCCAATAAATTTTGCCGAGATGAAGCTCTATGAGCTCTTCGAAGTATATTCTCGCAGTAAATTTGCTCCAATGCTTGTCAGCCTCGATTCCGTGCTCGACATCGACATATCTGAACCATCCGTGTTCGCCCGTGGAAAACAGAGTTACAGTGCCGGCCAAAGGCTCATCATCAGTCATTACGACATAATCTTTTGAGTGAACTTTGTGCCATTTTTTTCCGTTTTCATCTACGAATGTATCATCGTTGTTTTTTCTGTATGAGTTGTTCATATTAATTCTTTGAATTTATTGGTTTTTTATCGCTTTGCTATTTATATGATCATTTTTTCTTGCTCACTCCAGAGAAGCGGAATTTTTCCCGTGAGAATTTGCTGAGTCGAGAACTTTTTCGGCATCCAGCCGTTCATGATCATTTTTTTGATTTTCGGACTGAAGCTGTTGAATTGCAGGATTCCTCTGAGATATCGAGGCGAGATTTTATTCAGCTCGCAGAACTCTTTTTGGCTGATTTTTGGATTCTCAAGAAGGCGTTTTTGCAGGATGTAAGCCTTCGTCAGTAACTTTGAGAAAGGCGTGACCTGATAAGCATTTTCAGGCTTTGAAACGCTAGCTCGGCGTCCTTTTCTCGTGTTGATTTTTAGCGGAATAAATACTTCGGGTGCTAATAATTCCATTTTTCGCTCCTTAAACTAATTGCATGATTAAACTCTCGAAATCCTCTAAATTCAGATCTATTTTGATGCCGTTTTCTTGAATCACGATTTTGTTTATCAGCATGTGAATGATTTTTCTTTGTTCGGCCTGATACAAAAAACTCCAAACGTCATTTAAATTTTTGATCGCCGTCATTAAATCGGCTTTCGAAACCTCTTTGCGTCTCTCAGCCAGGCGATTCAAGCTCATGACGACTTCAGGCGACTTCAAAATGCGAACAATCTCTTCGACAACTCGTTTTTCTATGATTTCTGCGGGAAAAGTATGTTGAGAAGCCGCGCAGGACTTGTATTTCAGATGATTCGAGCAAGTGTAATAGCGATACTGCAAGCCTTTTTTATTGGAGCAAGTTTGATCCATCAGGACATTGCAAGAACCGCAATGAACAAGCCCCTTCAAAAAAGACGGTGTCATCGTTTTGCGCGCCTTTTGA
>JAFUZX010000043.1 GCA_017476405.1 Alphaproteobacteria bacterium
ACGGCGGATTTTCCGGTGGGAATATGAACAGACCTGCGCTGAAAGAGTTGTTTGAAGACATCAAAGCAGGTTTGATTGACATGGTCGTTGTTTACAAAATCGATCGCTTATCTCGTTCTTTGTTTGATTTTTCAAAGATTGTTGAGCTTTTCGATCAATATAACGTTAGTTTCGGTTACTCAGTCGTTTAACACCTCAAATTCATCAGGAAAATTAATGTTGAACATTTTGTTGAGTTTTGCGCAGTTCGAACGATCAGGCGAACGCATCTGCGATAAATTTGCGGCATCTCTCAAAAAAGGCATGTGGATGGGCGGAAATCCGCCTCTCGGATACACCTGCAAGGACCGCAAGCTCATTATCGACGAAAAAGAAGCGAAAATCGTAAAGTTCATTTACAACAAATTTTTGCAAACCGAATCTTACTTTGAAATTGCAGGCATTTTGAATAATGCAGGACATCGCACACGTCCGAGAAAGGAGACTCCGCAAGGAAAAATGTTCGAACTGAAAGCAGTTTTGCGCATCCTAAAAAATCCGTACTACAAAGGCTGTGTGACACACAAAGGGCAGTTTTATCAAGGACAGCACGAGGCGATTATTGAGGAAAGTGTTTGGAATCAAGTACAGGAGATTTTCAAAAAGCACGAAAAACCCGGTCAAAAGACGCGCAAAACGATGACACCGTCTTTTTTGAAGGGGCTTGTTTATTGCAGAGCTTGCAATGTGCTGATGCATCAGACTTGCTCAAATAAAAAGGGCCTGCAGTATCGCTATTATACTTGCTCAAATCACTTGAAATACAAGTCATGCGAGGCTTCTCAACATACTTTTCCCGCAGAAATCATAGAGAAACGAGTTGTCGAAGAAATCGTTCGCATTTTGAAATCGCCTGAAGTTGTAATGAGCTTGAATCGCTTGGCTGAGAGGCGCAAAGATGTTTCGAAAGCCGATCTGATGACAGCAATCAAAAATTTGAATGACGTTTGGAATTATTTGTATCAAGCTGAGCAAAGAAAAATCGTTCATATGCTGATTAACAAAATCGTAATCCAAGAAAACGGCATCAAAATTGATCTGAATCTCGAGGATTTCGAGAGTTTAATCATGCAGTTAGTGTAAGGAGCAAAAAATGGAATTGTTATCACCCGAAGTATTTATTCCGCTGAAAATCAACACGAGAAAAGGACGCCGAGCTAGCGTTTCAAAGCCTGAAAATGCTTATCAGATCACACCTTTCTCGAAACTTTTGACGAAAGCTTACATTCTGCAGAAACGCCTTCTTGAATCGCAGATCAGCGGAGCTGAAAATCCAAAAATCAGCCAAAAAGAGTTCTGCGAGCTGAACAAAATTTCGCCTCGATACCTTCGAGGAATCCTGCAGTTCAACAGCTTCAGTCCGAAAATTAAAAAGCTGATAATGAACGGTTGGATGCCGAAAAAGTTCTCGACTCAACAAATTCTCACAGGAAAAATTCCTCTTCTTTGGAGTGAGCAGGAGAAGACGATCGTCTAAAAAGAAAAAGCGATCAAAAACCAATAAAAACAAAGAATTAACTTGATAATCAGTAACAAAGAGCTATATTACAAAATGAGATAGGGATAGAGGAAAAAATGAACAATATCAATAAGTTAAACGAAAACAATAAGCTCTTTATAGAGGAGTTTGAAACCGCGGAAGCTTCCGGAAAAACCTTGAAAGAACTCGGTATTAATCGCGATGTTTACTGTGCGTACAAGCGCAGCACAGAGGCCGGCAATGAGCTTATCAATTTCAGTGATCTGATTGATGAAGAAGATGCTGAAGCTGTTATCAATTGCTGCCGTGAAAATAACATCAAAGAGTTCACAATTTCCAGCAACTCCAGTGGCATGATTCGTTCTCTCATGGCTTTGGAAGCTCACGGATGCTGTTTAATTGGAACCACGATGATAAATCGCAGTAATCCTCACTACTTTGATGATAAGAAAATCCCTGCAATTAAAATGGAAGTTTTGTGATCATGAAAATTTTTCAATGCAACAAATACTGACAGAAAAAATTTCCATCTCTCATGATGAAATTAATTCAACTATAAATAAAAGAACTTGGTAATCTCTCTCTTAATATAAAAATGACATTAGTCATCCATCTACTTATACTCCATGGAAACAAGATCATTTCAACATATTTTGTATTCGTTTTGACATAGATTCAGTTCTGATAGGTTGTAATGCAATATTAAGCAACATAATAAATTCTGTATAAGAATCCCCACAAAATTCACTCCCTGACTCTTGAGAGTCTGAAGTTTCAATCTCCTCCGCTTCTTCGTTTAGAAAATTAACAATCTTTTCTAATTCTCTATATTTAGCATTCACTACATCTTCCTTGCCTTCCTTAACTAGCTTTTGCAAATCACTAACTCTGTTTGTTACATCTTCTATGGTGTAATGATAGTTTTTTTCCATAGCAGAGCCAAAAAAATACCAAAAAAATAACGTTGTCATCATCACAAATCTGATAAACTTCATCTTTCTTCCTACTCCTTACAGCATGAGTTATTCTACTATTACTTACCCTTAATTGTCAAGTTAGACCAATTGTCTTTAGACAATTCTCCCCATGAACCGGATTTTTTGTGTATTTGCTGTTGTTGTTTTACTATTATACTGTTATTGCGTCGACATTTTCCTAAGCCTCTATGAGGGTAACTACTTATAGTATCATGATCAGTCTCACTTATTTTATCTTTGATAACGAATATATCGGAATGAGACACTGGGAATGAGACACTGTAGTATGTTTGTTGCTCGCTCTATAACTTTTTGATCTTCAAAGTACGGATCATCAGAATGTGAAAAACGGATATATGTTTGCCGACTAATTCTATATAAGTTTTCGCATAAATCATCTCCATTTTTATAATCTGACAAATCAATAGGTATTCCTAAAATATTTTTCATTTCTTCATAAGTAATTAATTGACCAAACTTTGAAAATTTGCACCATGATTCAGCCGATATTTTTATCCTATCTTTTTCATTTATTCCTTCCAAATTATCATAAAAATATTTTCCTATACTATTCTCAATTAACTTTTCTAGTTTATTATTGGGATTAATATTTTCATTAGCTAGTCTATCCGTATCTCTCAAAAAGTGATACCAATGCCCCATTTCATGAAAAAGCGCTATATCATTAGAGCGTTCTTCTTTATTTAAGAAATATGAATCATCTGTTTTGGGACCTATTACGATAGTTTTTCGAGCTGATACACTAAAATTAATGTGAGCTTGTTCATCGAATGAAACATTTGTCGCTAACAATTTGATTGATTCTTTTTTTACTGTAGTTTCTTTAAATGAATTACTATCATTAAATGAAATTACAATGCTTCTACTAGCATTTCTTATCTGTATATTTGCTTGACTTTTTACATCCGTTCCGAAACATCCTTTTCCGTTATGATTAAACCTTCTGATTTCAATCAATAACCTATATAACAAAATCCTGCCAACTGGATCGGAAGCTATAATGCGAAATATCTGCCAAAAATCTTTGCAAAAATTTGCAGGAGCTCCCGTAGTATTTACTGTTATTATATGAGCACTGCTTCCGTCAGCAGCAAAGCTCATTTGAGGAGCTAAATCACTAGTTGGGACAGTATACCCATGTGAAAGTTCTACTCCAGTATCACCCCCAAAGACCCTGATGTACCAATCTGTTATATTATCATCAGCTATATTCGCACAAGAGTATTCTACAGCTTCTTCCGTTGTTGGCTGGGTGCCATCGGCAGGGAAATAGATGTTGCCACTTTTATATAATGCAGATTCAATAGCTCCACATTCATCATCACTGCTATTCCCCAATAAAAAAGTCTTATGTGCCTCTGTGCCAGGTACAATAATATGCACGCAATCTTTGTATTGTTCACAGATTTTTCTTTGTCGTTTATCCTTCATTAGTCCCGGTGTATTTTTTGGTAAATCGAAGACAGCCTGTGCTGCTAGCATTTCTTCAGCATTTCCTGCAAAGACAGAAATAATCGCAATCAATAATATTTTTCGTAAGAAGTTCATATTATTCCAACTAATCATTAATATGCTTACATTCTAAAGTAAATATGTTAAAAATCCGTTAAATTTGCTAAATTTTTTACAATATAAGAATATCGACGATTGTTCTATGAAAAGTCATAATTTCGGAAGCTTGCAGAAGGTATTTAAAACTTTATCCTCTCCTCAGATATGTTTTATTATTTATACTCATTTTTGAGTAAAAGTATTCTTTTGGTTAGCGGATGGTACTAATTCATTTTTAGCCGGCAAATCCTTGCTAATCAAGGCTTTCGTGGTTCGTTGTATTTTTCCGCTGTATTGAACGATCGCTCCTCGTATGGGAGTGGAATTCTAACCCCAGCTGTTTAGCTCCTGGTATATCAATAAAAACGAGCTGTTTTTTGTGATCTCTGCTGAAAATTTTGGTTTTTCCTTTAAATAAATATCATTTAATTTCAATGCGCTAAAAGTTATGAAGTAAATACCATTCGGTAGGTGAAAAACTCAACGAACTTTTCAGAGATCATTTTATGAAAAATTGAGAAAAGTCTCCAATTTGAGCGGAAATGGCAATGTTCTCCTAACCCCTTTATTTGGAGAATTTTGGGCTTTTGGAGAGATTTTTTTGAGA
>JAFUZX010000044.1 GCA_017476405.1 Alphaproteobacteria bacterium
ACTCGATCCAAGTTTTGTACATTGGTAACAGCATTGATGTCGGCAGCATGGCTCAATTCATCAGCTGTAGTTAATTGCTCTCGAACCCCTTGTGATAATACTCGATCCAAGTTTTGTACATTGGTAACAGCATTGATGTCGGCAGCATGGCTCAATTCATCAGCTGTAGTTAATTGCTCTCGAACCCCTTGTGATAATACTTGATTCAAGTCATTCACAGCAAGAACACCAGCGATATCGGCTGCATTAAACAGATTTTGAGAAGCCTGTGGAAGTGCAGCTCGAACCCGCTGTTGTTCTGCTTCGGCCGCTCGTTGAGCGTCTTCAGCTCGCTGTTGTGCCTGTACCAGTTCTACATTCTGTTGCCGCTCTATTGTTTTTAGTCTATTAAAAATACTAAGATTTGAGGCATTTGCATTATCTATACAAAGAAAAGCAAAAGCACAACTTGTTATTAATAATTGTTTCATATTATATCTCCTCTATTTAAAAACCTTAAAAAATTATACCTTATCGGTATGTAAAGTGGCAATATCAGCTGTGGTATTTTTTTCATCGGCTGTAATGTCTACTTTTTGCTGTAAGTCCACTACTTGTTGTAGTAAATTTACAACCTCTCGTCTTGCCCGTCGTCTTAAAGTAACATTACTATCCCGATCGGGTAAGTTGATTAGATCGTACAAAGAATCTACCCGCCGTAAGCTCGCTACTTTTTGCTGCAGTGCTACGTTTTCTTGCTGTAAGTCAGCGACTGCTTGAGCGGCAGCTTGTTTTACATTGACAAGATTATCTGTATTGGCAGCTAAGGCTGCAATCTCAGCTACGGTGCTTTTCTCATCAGCTTGAATAGCTGCTAGCCTATTCTCGGCCTGCTGACGAGCAGTCTCATTGTCTACAACCTCTTGTCTGGCTGCTTGTGTTAAAGTGATATCATTATAGCAAAATTCAAAGCGCTTGCATCTTCCATACAAAGAAAAGCAAAAGCACAACTTGTTATTAATAATTGTTTCATATTATATCTCCTCTATACTATCCTCCTCTATTGAAAAAATATAACTTTTAACAATTACTACAAAAACTACATTTTGATATTTTTATCAAAAATGATATGTACAGATTACACGTACCGCATATCCGCGAACTTTATTATTAACGTAAGCTTTATAAGGTATTACTTGTAAGACACCATCTCGATCATAAAACTCCGTCTGATTATATTTTTTATTAGCGGGAAAACGGTAATCTCCCTCGATTCTCATGGAACAATTATCTGTTATATTTTTTTCTATTCCTGCCCCGATAATAGGTGTAATTTTTTGAGTCGAAAACTCTTTCTTAAAGCAAAAGCTCCGTAGCTTATTATTTAAAAACGTAAAACCAACACGAGCGTACAATAAACCATCGATTGAAGGTATATATCCACCTAATCTGACAGCGATTGTCGGAACTATACCTCTTGTTTTAAGTGTTCTTTGTAAATAAGCCATTTGATTAATATCATCACTACCAGAGCTTGAGCGACTCCCCGCAAGATCCAGATCTAATTCCCCGCCAAGATAACAATTTCCAGTGATATAATTACCGTATCCGAACGCTAAGGTACCACCGACCTTCCCGGCATTAGCCTTGATAAATGTTTCCCCTCTCCATGCGCCTGCATCAGCTCTGACCATTGCCGGAAAATTATCCTGTATTATCGCTTCGCCTTTTGTGTATTGATAGCTAACGCCTGCGCCGAAATACCATCCGGCATAAGAATTTTTAGCTTGATCATCATAGCAATGAGCTAAATCAAAACAAAGCGAGCCTAAAACCGCTGTTGATAAAAATTTACTAAACATTTTCCTACTTCCAATCATTTTACTTTATATTAACGTATAAAAATTAATAACAAGTTAACATACAAAATATTTTTTTATAATGCAATATTTTTTTTCGATTGCATATTGGCATTATTAATGATAAAGTCCTTTCGTATTCGTTTTTGGTGGATACAGTGCCCGTGTGGCGGAATGGTAGACGCTACAGACTTAAAATCTGTTGTCCTTTCGGGCGTGGGGGTTCGAGTCCCTCCACGGGCACCATAAGAAAAAGTGGGCGATGTTGCTTTTCAGTGACATTCCCAAGGTGAAAGCTTCTGAAAAAGTTCCGTTTTGTTTTTCCCCCTTCGTTATTTCTAATTCTGACAAGTGATAAATAAAGTGACTTTAAGATAATACAAAATCGTTAACGGATTGCTGATTGTAGTCGTCATAAATTTCTTCATTGAAGTCAGAATCGGTTTTGCAGGAATCAGAGTCAGACATTTCTTCGCTATCAGTTGTTGACATCGTTTCAGTTGAATTGTTATCAGACGGGATAGCGCTTGTATCTACCATGCCGTTTTTAATCATGGATTTTATCAGCTCTTCTTCTTTTTCTTTTTTCTCATGATTTTTTCTTTTAAGGTCTGTCAATTTTTCTTGTTCGCTTTTTGTGAGCTCTATAGGTTTTTGTCGTTGTAAGCATTCTTGAAGTAGCATGGTCGGTTGCTGTTGAATAGTGAATGTCTGTAGAGGTTTAGTAACAGATATCTGTAGAGATTGAGTAACGGACATCTGTAGAATAGGAAGCTTCTTGAAAAATGGATTGGAGTGGTAATTATTTTGAACTTGAATTTTAGGATTGGTTGTACCATAGCGATGCGAATGTCCCGGAAGTTTTGTCGGGCTTGAGAAGGAAAAAAGCAGTTCAGGAAGTCTTGTGTTTTCTATATCGTCCATATGGCCTGAAGGAATTGAATTCTCTGAATAAGTGGTATTTTTATAAATAGTATTTTTTCTGAAAGAATAGAAATTTTCTTCTTCGTTTTCTTCTTGAGTGTTTAATATTGAATTAGAGCAAAAAGCCGGGATTCCGAGTATTGTAAAACCGATTACAGATCCGAATAGATATAGTTTTTTTAGCATTTTTTTAATTCCTTCTTATTTTATTAAAATTAATTTAAAAATAAAAACAAAAAAGACTTAAAAAAACAGGAACAAAATAAAAACTCGAGATTACTTAAAAGACAATACTACAAAAAAAGTTGAAGTTCATTTACAAAGTATATATATGAGGGAAAATAAAAAATGTCAACGAGTTTTTTGATTTTTGGAAAAACTATCTTAATGAGTGTTTTAAATTTATAAAGTAATGGCGCTAATTTTTTTACATTTTTTTTATATTAGCGCACGCTATTTTTAGTTATTTTTGTTTTCTTCGTTCAATTTTTGAGCGGCAAAAATAGATTCACGTATTTGGGAAGCTAAATCGCTGACATTTCCCGGAGAATGAGGCACGAAAATAACGTTAGATTTTGAACTTGCGCCGATTTCTTTCAAAGTATCTATATATTGAATCAGCAAAACCATATCCATGACGTGCGAAGCCTGAGTTCCCGGTAACTGCTTTACGAATTCTTCAACAGACTGGCCGAGACCTTCGATAATCGCTTGACGTTGTCCGGCGATACCTCTTCCATGTAGCATACTTGCTTCAGCCTCAGCTTCTGCTTGCTTAACTTTGAGGATTTTTTCGGCTTCACCTTTTTCTGTAGCCGCAACACGTAGTCTTTGAGCTGTGTTAATTTCATTCATTGCTGCTTTAACATTCGGATCCGGATTAATATCTGTAACTAGAGTTTCGATAATTCCATACCCGAATTCGGACATAGGCTTCGATAGCTCAATTTTAACCGCATTGGCAATGTCATCTTTCTTGGAAAAAACGTCGTCAAGATTGAGTTTCGGAACTTGTGCTCGAACTAAATCGAAAACGAACGCTTTTATTTGATATTCAGGATTTTGTAAGGCATAACACGCTTCAAAAACTTTATCTTGAAGAACCTTGTATTGAACAGCGACAACAACATTCACGAAAACATTGTCTAAGGTTTTCGTTTCAACTGAAACACCGAGTTGATTTATTCTGAAAGATAATCTGGCCGCAACATCGTCTATTATCGGAATTTTCCAATGCAATCCGGGGCCTGCGACTCGAATAAATTTTCCTAAGCGTTCGATAACAGCGCAACTTTGCTGCTTTACTATGAAAAAACTACCGATTATAACAAGAAAAAGTATTACAAAAACAATGCCTAAAAAATCTACCATTTTTTTCCTTTCTTATTTAATTAATTTTTATCTGATTCTTCAGTCCCTGTTGATTTCATTAATCTTTGCCACCAACCGCTTTTTTTGCTTTTCTTATTAGTTGTTGGTATGGCTTCGTCATTTTTGTCTGGGGCCTGTCTTTTTTCTAATTCCTTGTATGTTTCAATGAAATTATCGACTTCTCTTTTTTGGCGTAAGAAATCCTCAGTGCTTTTCCCTATATATATGACGTCTCCTTCAAGAGATTGCTCAACCTTTTGTTGAATGGATTTATTTTTTTTAACTTTTTCCGTCGTTGATTTTTGCGGAGTTATATCAAATACGGTTGAGGATGATTTTTCTTTAGAATCTGATGGTTGAGGCAATTCTTTTTTATCATATTTTTTGTGAGAATGCGATTTCTTTTTATTGGCTGATTTTGAAGTATTATAGTTATTAGATTTACTGTTTTCAGTCGATTGCGCTTCGGAGTTTTTTGATTCTGCTTCTGGTTTTGCGTCGGAAATTTGCTCTTTTTCTGAAATTTCAGGATGTTTGGAGGAAATTTTTGCATTTTTAGATTTTTCTTTTCTCCTTTTTTTAGATTTTTGGCTATTTGTGCGAGCGTTTGTTTCCGAAGATTCGTCTGTTATTGATTCATTTTTCTTTTCATCTTCTTGCTCATCATTGATAGTCGATTTTGGTGTGTGAATTATTTTAAAATCCGATGCGGCAATTTTAGGATCAATAATTAATTTTATTTTCAGACCACGTTGCTCAATACTTGTGATGAAATCTTTTTTGTTGTTGAGAAGATACAGAGCGACTTCCGTAGACAGTGTTACGGTTACCTCTGAAAGATCAAGAGCCATACAAGTTTCTTCAATTTTCCTCAATATTTGCAGAGCAATTGATTCATCTGACCATATAGATCCTGTACCATTACAATGAGGGCAGATAATCATGTTTGCGTCAGCTATGCTTGAACGTAAACGTTGGCGAGAAAATTCCAAAAGGCCAAAACGGCTTATTGTGCCGACTTGGATTCTGGCTTTATCTTCTCTTAAAGCTTCACGTAGACAACGCTCTACTTGACTATTGTCATGTTTGTCTTCCATATCAATGAAATCGACTACGATTAATCCGGCGAGATCTCGAAGACGACACTGACGGGCAATTTCTATTGCGGCTTCAAGGTTTGTTTTTATAGCTGTACCGGAAATATCTCTGGCTCTTGTAGCTTTTCCTGAGTTGACATCGATAGATACTAACGCTTCCGTTGGGTTTATAACTAAATATCCGCCTGAAGGTAGATCGACTCGTGTTGAATAGACCTGATTTACTTGTTCATTAATGTTAAATTTACTGAAAAGCGGGATTTTTTTATCATCGTAAAGTTTTACTTTTTTCGCATGGCTTGACATTAGTTTTTTAACTAAATCTTTTGTAAATTTATAGCCATATTCACCTTCAACTACAATAGAATCAATATCTCTGGAATATAAATCTCGAATTGCTCGTTTTATTATGTTTGCTTCTTCGTAAATTAAGCTTGGAGCGGTGGAATGTAATGTTGTGTTGCGAATTTCATCCCACAATTGTTTTAGATACTCAAAATCTTTTCTTATCTCCAATTTTGTATGTCCGATACCGGCTGTTCGTATTACAGTGCTGCCGTTTTCGATATTTAATTCAGAGACAATTTTTTTCATTTTTAATCTGTCTTTTGGATTGGATATTTTCCTTGATACTCCGTTTCCTTTAGACATATTAGGCATAAGAACACAATAACGACCGGCAAGAGAAATATATGTTGTTAATGCTGCGCCTTTTACTCCACGTTCTTCTTTTGTAACTTGAACAAGAACGATTTGACGCTTTTTTATTACTTCTTGAATTTTATAACGTCGATAAAATTGATATCTCAATCGAGATATTTCACGTGCGTCGATATCTTCTTCATCATTTTCGTTATCTTCTGTGGAATGAGCTGCCATAGCTTCTTGAATACGGTTTTTCAGCTCTTCTCTATCACTTATTGGAATTTGAAAATAATCATGATGTATTTCGCTGAAACTCAAAAAGCCATGTTTATCTCCGCCGTAATCTACAAATGCGGCTTGAAGAGAAGGTTCAACTCTAATAATTTTTCCGAGGTAAATATTACCTTTTATTTGAATTTTAGATGGTGACGCAAAATCAAATTTATCTAACTTATCTCCATCAACTACAGCTACTCTTATTTCTTCTAAGTGCGCTGAATCTATCAGCATATTCTTCGACATTTATTTCGACTCCGTAAAAAATGTTGCGGTTCTCGAATAAAATCGGGATGCAGAATATTTTTGTTAATCTCTTTTTTCTACAACAAAGTACCACTTAATTATCCTTTACAACACCGCAACTAAAAAACTCTCTAAATTAGTTATATAAAACATAATGTATTATATTCCTTAAAAGATAGTTTAATACACTACTTATTATAAGTAAATGCTGATATAATGCAGTAAATGTAGAAATATCTAAAAGTGATTAAAAGAATTATTTTAATATTTATCTTAATTTTTATATTTTTCAATTCTGCTTATGCGACGCAAACAGAAAACAACGGTTTGCAACCTATAAAAAAGATATATCTTAAGAAAAATACTGATAATAGTTACTATTTTTGTATTGATTTTTCTGATGATGCGAGTTTTGTGCCACGTATTCACACATTTCCAAACGGAGTGAAGCTTATTCTTTCTTTTAAACGTAATATTCGAGCTCCACAAACAAAGAAAATGAAAAATCATAAGCTTATTAATGGTTATTTTTTCGATAAAATCGGTGATAAAACTCTTATGATGGTTCTATCTTTAAAAGAAAAAGTTAATTTTTCAGAAAAACGATATACGAATAATTCTATAAAACTGAAATTCAATACAAAAAAGAAATATAATATAGTAATTGACGCTGGGCATGGTGGAAAAGATCCTGGAACTGTATGTATTAGCGGAGATTACGAGAAGAATATTACGCTTGTTGCGGCTATAGAACTTCGAAATGAGCTACTATCCAGTGGTAGATATAATGTAATTCTTACACGTGATCAGGATCAATTTATGCCTATAAAAGATAGAAAAACCAGAGCATTCGGTTCTGATTTTTTAATTTCTCTTCATACAGATAATAATAGTGATAAAAATATAAGAGGAATGTCAATTTATACTCTTCCAACTCTCGATTTTATAAAAAATAAAGAAAATATAATTTCAGAGGAAGAAAAAAAGAAGACATATTATAAGATTCTTTCAAAG
>JAFUZX010000045.1 GCA_017476405.1 Alphaproteobacteria bacterium
AGCATGGACAAACAAACTCGTGCCGAATACGCCACTCGAGTGAAGGAAATGAATCGCATTTATGCAACCGAGCGAGCCGGTTTTAAAAAAGGTAAAGCTGAAGGCGAAAAAATCGGCATCGAGAAAGGCAAAGCTGAAGGAGCAAACGAAAAGGCTGTTGAAGTCGCGAAGAAGATGTTGCGAAAAGGCATAGACGTTGATGATATTGCTGATATATCAGGATTATCCGTGGAAGAGATTAAGAAATTGTCCAACGCTTTTTAAAATAATCAAGATTAAAAGAGGCTGATCTGCTTCTATTTTTATATTATCAGTTTTTGTTTTATTAACTTTTCTTTAAGTAATTAGTGCTATATCTGTTTTTTGAAGCAGTAATCAGGAGATCTGTGATGCAAGGCACAGGTATGGATAACGACACTTGTTGTCAAATAAAAATTGACGGGGGGGGGTAGATCTTTCTCAAAAGGGTATTTGTGGTAATTTTCACATTTGTCCAAAATTGAATCCGAAAAACACGGATCGTCAATATGTTAATCTGATAACCCCTAAAAAATCAAACAATTTTTCTTCGCTGATGTTTATTTGCGGTGCGATTTTTTCGTGCGCAAGCGTCTTTGTTCTACCTGCGATTGTGCCGCTCGTCTTTCTGATATTATTGCTCATATTCCACGTTTATTACTTCAAAAAGGCTGATGTTGTGGGAATTTCGATTGAAAAATCTCGCATCAATCGGAGGTTGTACAGCATTGGCCTTTTTCTCAGAGAATTTTTGAGGTATCAACCACAGCGGGAAAATTCCGGCTATGTTTTGATTTTGGTTACAGCATTTATTCCAATAGTGTTGCTTGGTGTTAAATATGCCGAAAAATTGTTTGATTACAAGGACATGAAGTTGAAAGAGATTGACAGCGAGGAGCAAGTTGAAATTGTGTCAGGTTTGCCGGAAGCGGCTCTGGCCGTGGCACAAAATTGGAATCCTGGGCTGACGCTCGGCCAACAGCGTGAGGGCGTCTACAAAGTTGCCGATGCTATCTGCAGCAGCACATCCTCTGTTTCCAACAGTATTTTGGGACGAGCAATTCCGGGCGTAGTCGCACATGACAAGAACGGTAACAAAATCGTTTCTCGCATCACTTCAACTTCAGGCAATGGGATCCAATATAACACCAATACGTTGTATTTTCCGCAAATCTATTTCAACCGCAATAGCACTTACGCATTAATGAATTACCACTACGGATTGTGGTTAGCCGCCGATAAAGCTTCCGCTCCGGCACTCAGAACAAGCGTATTTGATGAACTTGATGAGACAGAGCTGAGTAAAGGAAATTATGTGCTCAAGCAGCACGAGATTTTTATCGATCCGCATCCATATACTTCCTATATTGCGTCAGGATATCCATCAAATAGTTATTATGTCAGCGATACCAGCAGCACACGCTACAACGTTCCGAGTACAACTTCCTCGGAAGCCGGCAACTATAATGCAAAAACTCTCTTATCAGCATATACAACTATGAATACTTATAGTAACAACAGCTCTTATTCGCTCGCTAAAAGCACTTACACCTCTCGCCGAGAATCTTTCACATCGGGAGATCTATCCATCGGCGTTTACAACGACAATATTCAACTTCGCTCATCTTCAGGCGATGTAAGCTACGCAGTTCCGGCGCAGTGCAATGTCGACATCGTTCTGGCAATTCCCGTCAATGGAGCGGCCTGCAATGCTGATAATCGTGACGCAGCCTCTGACACAGCGGGAACTCCCTACTATCATACTACCGGTTACAGAATTCCCGCCGATGCCAAGAAAACGCCGATTTATCAAATGGGTCAGGCGTGCAAAAACTTCGTCAAGGACAATTTTTATCACATTCGAGGCGTGTATATGTCGCTGATTCCCTATTCAGCAAAAATTTCACTGTCGCCCGATCGAACCGCCTGGACAACAGCAATTCCGGCATTTGTTGAGACACCTGATGACACCGCCGTTATGCTTGGTGCTTGCCTTTACTCAACCAGCGGTGTTAAGGATGCGGCGCTCAAACAGAGCTACAAAACAAAAGCTCTTGTGTCAGGTGATACGCTGCCGACAACCGACACACCGTACTACTGGGGCGGAGTACTGACCGGCTGCCCGATCATGTGTCGCAGAGGCACTCTTACATGCGACCCACGCTACGGAAACAACTACATTGCGGGCGGTCTGCTCAATAACACAACCAATCCGAGTAGTGGTGACCAGTATAAGTACCGCAGGATGAACCTCAATCCGTGCTATGGTGGCTATGCGAGCCTTTTGGGAATGCGCTGCGAGAAAAATTGTACTCATTTTTTGCCGAATCCGTATTACGTCATCGAGCCAACGGCCGATTTAGTCAAAATTTACGAGATGTGCAACGCTTTATACCCTTTCCATGATCTCAAAAATGTATCAAATTTCATCTTTGCGCCGCTCGAATGGGCGAATAACATGTTCCAGAGCTGGACGAACAACCCTAGCGTGTCGACAACCGCCGGAACCGGGGATTCAGCCGTCCTGTCGAGACCGTCCAAGACAACCTCCGGTCGAAAAAAGGCCATAATCCTGCTCGTAAACAAACCCGACTGGTTCGAACCCGGAGAGCTGACCTATCTCGGATTTGATAACGACGCATCTGAAATTCCAATGGCCGAGTCGGATAAGATCGATTTTTCAATAAATTACTCAGACACGAGCTATAAATTCTTGGACGGCACCGCATACAATGGCACAATCGCAGGACCGAAAAAGATTTTGAGAATCGAAAGAGTCAGCGGATCGAATTTGACATACAACAACGGATATTATGAAGCGAACGGAACCTATCGCCTGAAATTTCCGAGAAAAGGCATGGTGAAACTTAAGGTCGCCCAACCAAAAACCTACACCGGAACAGTTACCTTTTACACGGACAACATTGGGAGCACATATGATGTTCGAAAAGACAGCACTTCCGGGACGTCGATCAGTCTCGGCAC
>JAFUZX010000046.1 GCA_017476405.1 Alphaproteobacteria bacterium
ACTTATTTCAAAGAAGCGCATGGCATTGAAGTCGTTGATTTAGATGATAATCACTATCTAGATTTTTCAATAGGTGGAATAGGGGCAACTGTTTTAGGTTATGCGGATTCTGATGTAAATAAAGCCGTAATAGATGTAATCAACAAAGGCTCTGCATCGACATTGAATCCAGCTGAAGAGGTTTTATTAGCTGAAAAATTGATAGAATTACATCCATGGGCAAAGATGGCCAGATTCGCACGAGGAGGTGGAGAGGCTATGTCTATTGCTGTCAGAATCGCAAGAGTGGCTACTGGCAAAGATAAAATCGTTTTTTGTGGATATCATGGGTGGTGCGACTGGTACCTTGCGGCTAATCTGGGTAAAAGAGATGCCCTCGATGATCAATGGATACCAGGACTGAATCCAAATGGTGTACCAAAAGGATTAACAGGAACAGCTATCCCATTCTATTACAATAATATAGAGAGTTTCGATAAAACTATAGCTGAAGCAGGAGACGATCTCGCTGCCGTTGTAATGGAACCTATCAGAAATTATGAACCAACTGCGGAATTTCTAAATGCCGTACATGAAATGGTCGCATATAAGAAGGTGCCTTTAATCATAGACGAAGTTTCTGCGGGTTTTAGGATTTGTAATGGCGGAGCACACTTAAAATTAGGAATTAATCCTGATATTGCGGTTTTTTCAAAAGCATTGGGGAATGGTTTTCCAATATCTGCTATTATTGGTAAGGAGTGGGTAATGAAAGCTGCTCAAGATGCATTTATAACCAGTACGAATTGGACAGAACGCATTGGTAATGTTGCAGCCCTAGCGGTAATAGATAAGTTCGTAAAAAATAATGTATCGGAACATTTAGTAAATATATCAGATTTAGTGTGGAAAGGCTGGACAAGAATAGCGGAAAAGTATAGTTTGAAGATACATGTGGGAGGATTTAAACCGATGATACATTTTTCTTTTGAGGAAGATCATTTTGTTAAAATCGCCTACTTTACGCAGGAAATGCTAAAGCTTGGATTTCTTGCTGGTAGTGGTTTTTATTCAATGTATGCGCATAGAGAAGAGCAAGTCGAACTTTATCTGAACGCAGTTGATAAGGTATTCAAAAAAATAGCGAACCTCGGTTCTAGCGTAAGTAACAAGTTGGATGGACTTCCCGCTCAGGGTGGTTTTGGGAGGATAAATTAATGTCTTCGATTGCTATTATTACAGCGCGCGGAGGTAGTAAAAGGATTTCAAGGAAGAATATAAAAAATTTTCTAGGAAAACCTATGATTGCGTATGCTATAGATGCGGCCAGGCAATCTAAAATTTTTGATACGGTTATGGTTTCAACCGAAGATAGAGAAATTTCGGAAGTCGCAAAGCAGTATGGCGCAGAAGTTCCTTTTATGAGGAGCGAAAAAAATGCTAGCGATTTTGCAACTACGTTTGATGTGATAGATGAAGTTATATCTGAATACAAAAAACAGAATAAATATTTTGACGCATTATGTTGTATATATCCTTGTGTGCCTTTTTTAAAGTCGGATACATTAAAATTAGCGTATGAAAAAATGCGAGATTTTGATGCTGTTGTACCAGTGTGTAAGTATCCTGTTCCTATTGAGTGGGCTATGAACATTAAAGGAGGTGCGCTTACTCCAAACAACAGAGATGCACAGAATATCCGCTCGCAAGATTTAGAGCCAAAATATTTTGATGTTGGAATGTTTTATTTTTGTAAAACTGAAAAAATGTATGAATATAATTCCCTTGTAGCCGGCAAAACAGCAGCATACATAATAGATGGGATGGAATGCCAAGATATCGACACGATTGAAGATTGGAAACTGGCGGAATTAAAATACAAGATGCTTCAAGATAAATGTCATATAAAATAAAAAATGCTTTAATATTTCTTCCGGAAACAGGGATATATCCGTATTTAAGAACGCTTTCTGTTGCTGGTAGCGCTTTAAAAAATAAGGGTTATAATGTTTATATATTTCATTGTAATGGGTCTTTATATCGATGCCCTATGATGCCATGTTGTAGTATGCCTATAACTGTTTCAGAGCAAGAAAAAGAGGAGAAGTGCAAGCTTTGTACAAATAATTTATTCGAAATTGCGAAAGAATACGGTTTTAATATAATCGATGGAACATTGTATAATGTTAGTACTGATGAATTAAATAGTAAGCTAGATAATATATCTTCAAATAAATGGGACACTATGACTGTAGATAACATTCAATTTGGAGGAATCGGCAAGGCTGACTTAGCATTAGAGATAAAAGTGTTTAACATAGATAATCTTTCCAATGAACAAACAGACCTCTATAAAAAATATATACTAACTTCATACAAGGTATATCAAATCGTTTGCAAAATAATTCATGATTATCAATTAAATGTTGTTTTGACATATAACCCTTATTCTCAAAACATTTCAGCTTATTGGGCCTGTAAAAATAATGGCGTTATTTTTAAAAATTTAACCAATACTCATCTTTGTGGTCCATCTGCTAAACTCATTCAAATATGCGATGGTCATCCGTATCCAGAATATTCAGCTCATTCACTACACTTTGAAGATGGAGCAGATTATCCTATTAACGCTGAAGCAGTTCAACAAAGTTTTAGTGATTCCCTATTTTCAATGTATGGAAGTAGCTCTCATATTTTTTCATCTCGCAAAAGTAAAAATATAGAAAAAATATGTCAAGATCTTGGAATTTCAACTCAAAAAGTCGTAGGAGTGTTTACTTCTAGTTTAGATGAGTTGGTAGCGTTATTATCTGCTTCGAAAATAATGGATTTCAAAGTAAACTTTAAGCAAGCATTTGTTGATCAAATAGAATGGCTATTAGCTATTAAAAATTATTTTTCTAAACGAAATGATGTAATCGTACTAGTTAAAGTTCATCCTAGAGAATTCAAGGATATTGAGTCTCAGAATGCAAAAAAGCTGAAGGAGACCTTTTATAATAAAGATACATCTAATTTCAAGTTTATATGGCCCGACAATGATATATCTACTTACGATTTGATGGAAATAATAGATTGTTGTTTGATATCACATACCACTGTTGGATTTGAGTGTGCAAAACTTGGAATACCTACTTTATCTTTTGTAAAGGGACTTACTTATCCGAATTCTCTTGTTATTGATTCAGCAAATAATAAAGATGAATACTTTCAAAAATTAGAGGCTTTACTCACGAAAAAATGTACATTAAAAGATCTTACGTATTGTTGCCGATACTTTAATTGGATTAAGCTAATTTATAGTTTTGATTTAGGAAACCATTTGTCCGATAATTTTTTTGATACCCAAATAGGTATCAGAACGGAGAACGAATCTTTCTTAGCAAATGTGTTAACAAATAAAACCAATTATGTTAGACACAATATAAAAAATTTGCGAGATAAAAGTTACTCAAAGACTGAAGAAACCGATGCAATAAAGCGGGGTATTAGAAGAGTTATATATAAGACGTATTTTCCCGATCAAGTCTCTAATGAAGATTGGCGGTGGAGATTAAAACGCCTCTTAGTAAGAGTATTTTCAAGAGTATTTTCAGGGGAAAAACTGCAGTTTGTTTCAAAAGATATTTTTGAAGATTATGAATTGCATTACGATGAGAATTTAGATGAACTTAAGAATTACATTACCATTTCAAAAGATGTCTGTAATCAGCGTTTTATAGTGAAAAATGGCAATTTTGCAATTTTAGTTATGCATGGACGGACATATAAGCGATTTTCCAAAATGATGTTAAATCTGGCGAGAATCCATGAAGAGCTTTTATCCTATGATTGTGAACGACACGAGTGAAAAACAGAAAAATAAAGCAAGCAGTGCTAATTTCCTCGATCTGTCGTTAATCTTGGTTCGCAACTTTAATAATTTTCGTCATCCTAAATCAAATTGAATTTTAAGCCTTTCAGAAAAGATTGTTGTCGAGTCTTGTTGTTATTTTCGATAGATCTTTTTTCTGCACAGTGAGAAGCATTGCTGAAAAAATTCTTGCAACTCAGTATAATGTGCACTTCAATGGTGGAATTATCCTAAAGATTTTAAGGTTGCCTTTTGATGATATAAACAAATGCATAGAACTTCTTGAAGGTAATAAACATTTACGCATAGATGCTGCTAACACAAGATCATAAAAGAATTGTATAAATACCTAGATTTGCTTACATAAATAAGGAGGTCAACCAAACACGCATCAATAAAATCGCCTACTCCGGTATACTTATGTCGTTCTATTTGAAAACAGCAAGACTACTTCCCCTCTCCCAGGATACACATAATTTAGTTAATTAATTAACGCGTTTTTTCAAATACTGGAAATGCCATTTATTCTCGATTCTTATAATTTATGTGGTAATATCTTGTGTATTTGAGTTTTTGGATTATCGGAGTCGGATAAATGTATAAAGGCATTTTACTAGCAGGAGGAACGGGAAGCCGATTATTTCCCTTGACCAAGGTATTTTCAAAACAATTATTACCGATATATGATAAGCCAATGATTTATTATCCTCTGTCGACTTTTATGTTGTTCGGTATTAGAGATATTTTAATAATATCCACACCTTCAGATACTCCGCATATAAAAGATTTACTTAGAAATGGAAGGCAACTTGGATTAAATATCGAATACAAAATTCAAGAAGCACCTAGGGGAATTGCGGAAGCGTTTATTATCGGAAAGGATTTCATTGAAAATGACGATGTGTGTTTGATTCTCGGCGATAATATTTTTTATATGAGCGATCAAGTTAAAGATTTTCAAGAAAAAATTGCTAAAAATACTGGAGCTGTTATTTGCGGATATCATGTACCAGATCCTGAAAGATTTGGGGTAATTGAATTCGATGAAAATGATAAATTACTATCTTTAGAAGAGAAACCTTTGAATCCAAAATCGAACTTTGCCGCTGTGGGGCTTTATTTTTATAAAAACGACGTAATTAAAAAGGCAGCAAAATTAAGGCCATCAGCTCGTGGAGAGTTAGAAATTACTGATATCAATTTGGAATATCTCCATGAAAATCGTTTACAAGCTATGCGTATGTGTCGTGGAACTGCTTGGATTGATGCGGGAACTCCGGACAGTCTTATGGATGCAGCTCAATTCGTTCAAATGATAGAAAAAAGGCAGGGATTGAAACTATCTTGTATCGAAGAACTCGCATTGAACCTTGGTTTTATTTCACTGGATCAGTTTGAGAAATTAATTTTACCTTTCCCTGATTCATCAGATTATAAAAAATATTTGCAGAAGATTTTATTGGAGAAAAGTTGTGCATAAAACTGTATTGGTCACCGGAGGTGCAGGGTTTATCGGAGCGAATTTTTTAGAGTATTTCTGCAAGAAGTATACGGAATATCAAATTATAAATCTTGATAAGCTGACGTATGCTGGGAATTTAGATAACCTAAAAGAATGCGACTCGTTGCCGAATTATACTTTTGTAAAAGGAGATATTTGCGATAACGAGCTTATTAAACAGATATTGACTAACTATAAAATAACAGATGTCATTCATTTTGCGGCAGAAAGTCATGTTGATAATTCTATAAAAAATCCTCGTGCGTTTATTGAGACTAATGTTTTGGGAACGTTTACTTTACTTGAGAATTTCAGAAAATTCGGAACTGGCAGATTCCATCATATTTCAACAGATGAAGTTTATGGTTCGCTTGGCGAAAACGGTTATTTTACAGAAAACACACCATACGCTCCAAATAGTCCTTATTCTGCCAGTAAGGCTAGCTCCGATATGCTAGTACGTTCGTATTTTCATACCTATGGAAGCAATGTCGTTACAACGAACTGCTCGAATAATTACGGACCAAAGCAGCATAAGGAAAAATTGATTCCGACAATAATTCGAACGGCGCTCAGTGAACAACCGATACCTATATACGGAAATGGTCAAAATATCCGCGATTGGTTGTATGTCATGGATCATTGTAAAGCCATAGATCTCGTATTTCACAAAGGGAAAAGCGGAGAGACTTATAACATCGGCGGACATAACGAGCATAATAATATCGAGATTGCGACAAAAATATGTGAAATTCTCGATGCGAAACGTCCTCGAATAAACGGAAAGAGCTATAAAGAATTTATAACGTTCGTAAAGGACCGTCCCGGACACGATAAACGCTATGCGATAGATGCAACTAAGCTCTCTTCTGAACTTAGCTGGAACGCAGATGAAACATTCGAGTCGGGAATCGAAAAAACCGTTGAGTGGTATTTAGGAAAGTATTTCTAGGCCTATAGTGAATTAAAGACTTGCAAGAAATTCATCCAGAGTTCTTATATATTCCGTTGAGTCGTACTTTTCGCTGGACAGTACAAGTAAAGCGCAATCGCAAGAAAAATCGAACATCTCCTTCCAAACCATTTTATCGATAAAAAGGCTTTTTGTTGGGGCGTTTAATAAAAAAGTTTCTTCATTATAACCGTCATTAACTCGTACTTTACAACTTCCATTTACGGCTGTAAGAAGGAATTGTGATTTTTTATTCGCATGTCCTCCACGTATTGTAGAGCCGCTATTATCATACATAAAAAAAGCACGCCTAACCTCGAAAGGGCAATTGTTATTCTTTTCGAATACAATCAGCTTACCACGGGAATCTTCTATTTTTTCTAGATCAAATAATTCAAATTTCATTTTTTTCTAAAATACTTTTTCAAAAAAGCCCAAATCATTTTTAGTTTCTCATACGAATGATATCGAACAACCTTATCTGAAACTTGGCATAATTTCTTATTCACGGATAGAAGTTTTTTTATGTATGGAATATACAACAACCGAAAATATGAGAAGCTCATTTTATAACAACTAAAATGTGTTTTATTCAATTTTCCTTTCGAAAATTTTAAATCATGAAAGTGATAAAAACATAACGGGTATTGTTGAGTTCCATAACTAACTTGTAAATTTTCACTCAGAAAATACTTGGTTCTATTCCAAGGAGCCAATCCGCCACCAAAGTTTTTCAACACATGCACGCAACCGAAACGCTCTGTCCAATCATCCAAATATTTTTGATCGCCAAATTTACCATCTTCCATTCTTGCATAGCACCAATCTAGACAAGCATTTCTCCACCATTTTAAAACTTTTAACCCCTTGGCATCGTTGCGAAACGTTACGAATTGCACGCAATATTTTCCTGAAGTTTTCGTTTGATCATACTCGGGGGCATAGTTATGCAAAGTTATTAATACAGATTTATCGCCTATTTCATCAACTAACACTTGAGGATTACTGTAAAAATACAAATCTGCATCAACGTAAGTACAGTGCGGCAGATTAAAGTGTTTCAGACAATACAAAATAGTTGAGGATGAACAAGTCCAGCAATACTCTCCTTTACTACGCATAGGCTTAACTCTCAATAATTCTTCGTCTTCAAATTCTTGCAGAGAAATAATCGTAACATTTTTCAAATTCAACTGTCTTAACACAGATAATGAAACGTCATCAAATGCAAAAATGTATAGATGAAAACCACCTTCACAAATCTCACAGAGACTCTCATACATCGTCAGTCCCTGAGTTATAAAATTGCTATCAAATAATGTACAGAAATTTAGCATGAGCAAACTTTTTTAGCCAGTACGATATTGTCGAGGTATAAGTCATTATTTTTTGGCAATACAAAAGTCAATACGCCTCCAATGATATTAAATATAGAACAAAGCGCATTAACAAAGACTCGATTCAACAATCTGTTCTTTCCTATGGCTACTTTGTAAATATAGTCATTAATTAACTGAAATATTATACTTATATCGCCAGCCGTTTTATAAAATTCAAGAACCTCAAATCCATGTTTCTGCAACAGGTATTTCAACCCAAAACTAGTATATCGCCCAAAATCACTGGGTTGTTCATGCTCATCCCATACAAATGGAACCGTCAGTAACAGCTGTCCCTCATTTTTCAAGCAGCGATTTATTTCCGACAGAAACTCATCAGCATTAAAAACATGTTCCAGAACTTCATTTGAAATGATACTATCATATGACGCATCATCAAACGGAAATCGATGTCCATCGTATAAAAAATCTTGTGACTTATTCTTTATTCCTGAGGCCGAATTGGAGTATTCCAGGCCATGGTAGACAGATACATCAAAAAGCTCTCTATACGGCTTGGTACCACAACCTACATCCAAAATTTTTCCATGTACTTTAGGCGCAACTTTACTTATATATTTATACAGATTCCTTCTGGCAAAATAAAACGGATTTATAAAAAGCCCCAAAATTCCTGGATTAAAATCTTGCTTACTCAATAGTCTTCTCAGCATACTCTCTTCCTTTCACAAATAAACAGCATACTCATTCTTTAATTTGAATAAAGCCCCCTTATACTCCGATGGGATCTCTTTTACAAGATCTATAGTATCTTGAAATTCCGCAATCAATTCATACTTTTTTTGTATCATGGAAAACACCTTGCTTTTATCCAAAAACCAAGCAGGGTATTGAGCATCATAAATTTCTGGAGGCACTTTTTGCAAAGTTAATCTATCGCGTTTCTCTGTACTAAATGCCGTTCTGTCCAATATGATGTAAGGCACTTTTTTCACGATAAATGTTTCTAGCCATTCATATGGATTTGGTAAATATTGCAGCACGCTCGACAAAATCAGTACGTCAGCATCATGTACATCTTTAATTGAATACGCAAAATTTAAAACTCCGTCAGCAATTCTTTCTTTTCCCATATCAACGTAATGTTTTTGCTCAATAACGGTCCATTTTTCTATTTTTATCGGTTGTAAGAATTTTTTATTTTGAAAATAATGAGAGCCTAAGGCTCCACCAAAATCTAATACTTTCAATTTATTATCATTTTCAACAGCCACTTTTAATAAAGAAGCTAACAATCCCCAAGAATATTGAATTTCATCAAAAATAAGACTATCTCGTTCAAAAACTGCTTCACCATTCTTTACTTTTAGCGTGGATTCCAATGTTTTTTGAAGAATACTCTTATCGGAATACCCTTTGCAGAGTTTTTCTACCTCCTGCCATGATGAATAATCCCCAAAAAATCCATACTTTTTTGCTTGATTTTTCGTTCCTCTATTAACTTTTTTCAAGAAATTAAAAAACACCATAAAAATATCCCCTATTTTGCTATTGCGGAATGAAAATCCTATTGATTTACGCTTTTGTTGTGGTTTTAGAAATTCGCTAATTCGACGTTTCACAGGTAAATTTTCTTCTATTGGAATCTTTTTTATCGTCGTATAATTTGCCGCAATTGTTACGTCGAACTTTAAAGAATTACCACAATGTGTTCCTGTGTCATCGCAACCGATATTTTGCACAAAAGCTTTTTTGGGATAAAGACATAATTTATCCTTTAAAAATGCGCTAGCGTACCATCGAATTGCCCAAGAGTTATTTTTTCCGTTTATTTGATCTTTTAACATCTGTGTATACGGATATGAATTTTCAAAATCGAATTCGGTTTCTAGATTTTTAGAACTAATTTGTCTCAACAAATCTGTTCCATTGGCATTAAAAATATCCCAACTGCGCTTCCATGTTGCCCAGCCCCAACAGTCTGCTCCTTTTATAAAAAAAGTTTCCGGCAATGCGTCTATCGGATAAATATAACCGCTTATGCAAGCGACCTCTTTACAATTTTCATAAATATCCAGCGCATCGTTCATATATTGCAAAAAGTATTTTGATGTAACCAAATCATCTTCTAAAACAATGATACGACCGTATTTGTTTACAATTTC
>JAFUZX010000047.1 GCA_017476405.1 Alphaproteobacteria bacterium
GTCTATATGGTCTGGTGTATAAAACATAATCACAGCTGCAATGATAGCGATTGCGCCCTTTACTTTCTCATTTTCGATAATTGATTTTAAATTTTCCATTTTTTTTCTCCCTAATTTATTTGCCTGTATGCACGATTGAGCCAACCATTCAGAAACTTCTGCTGCTGAGGATTTTTAGCTGCAATAGTCCGATAGTATCCTGCCGCTTCGGATTTAATTGCTGCCAACAAAATTGACGGTTTCGAAAAAATCACGCCAGAAAGCGTCACAGGGCCGAATAAACCGTCTTCAACTACATTTATACCCACCGAACGCAAGGCTCGCTGTAGAACGATTGTCGTGGCTCGGATTCCTAAATTCACTGATAAATCAAATAGTTGAGTTGCGACGTTTTCATCGGGAATTTGCTCGAATTTTCCCTTCAGCCAGTAATCACAAAAGTAGATTTTTTCCGCATCTTTGAGGCTTAATTGCCGAATATTCAAGTTCGGATAACTGCGCTTGGAAATACCATATTTTGTTTCACCTCCGGGATCAGATGAATTATTTACATATCCGCCCTCATTTTTCAGCACATAATTGAATGCCTTTTTGAATTTTTCGCTATAAATCGCCATTTATCCTTCTCCGTTACAACAATCAACCGATGTCACAAAACCATTCGTACTCAAAGCATGTTCAACTCGATTTATGATCCATTTGGTTGGAATTTTCGGATTGAATCCCCTCAGAACGAGCGGACTTTCTGCGAAAAGATCAGTTCTTCCTGCAATTGAAAAACGAAATGTTACATTCGATTTTGAGATACGCTTTAAAGCAGCATTCGCCGCAGCCATTGCGTATCTTTCGGATGAAAAACATTCTTTTAATTGTGTTACAGGTTCTCCGCTTCCGACTGTTACAGTCATATATTGAGCATTTTCTGCGTCATACCAATCTGCCGAAACGATGCCTGTGCCTCCGTTAGATTCTGTTTCTTTAAATGAGCATGAATAATTTGATACATCTTGAGCATCAATATATTTAGCGGGCAATTGCAAGCCGGTTACTGATTTTCCATTCGCAGCATTTGTAAATACTAAGTGGCCATTAACAGGTTTTGTAACAGCACTTCTGGTATGAGCCAAACGTGTTAAATAACTCATATCACTTTCCGAAAATTGCGGATAATTTTCTAAATTAATTTCTTCTAAGCCATCTTCAAAAGCAGGTTCAAGATCAAAGTTACTCGACATTTCATTGACTAAGTCTTTCAAACCGCCGTTATTGGTTTTTGTCTTTTGCGAGCGCATGGCTTTTGATGCAGCATTGCATTGAATACGAACAATATGTCTTGCTCCGTCGATTGAAATTTCTCGAACGAAATAAGTTCCGATTTGTGTTAAGCCTGTTTCTTTATAACCAAGCGAAACAACAACTTTTGCTTCAGTATTCGGAAACTGCAAAGCAGTGTCGAAATCATCAAGTTCGATTTCGCAAGAGTCTGAAACAATTCCGGCTTCATCTGTTGTTCGAATCGAAATTACTCGCTCTTTCGGAAAAGTGCTGCTTCCATTTATTGAAAGAGAAAAATCAGGTGTTAGCTCCATAATCGCACCTCAGAAATATTTTTTTGAGTGACTTCAATATACGGAAGATTGACTACTGTTCCGGCGGACAACTTTTCGTCTGTGATATTCGGGTTAGCTTCCATAACTTTTTCCAAAACAGAAATCGTTCCGTAATGACGCCAAACAATCCAATCCAAAACATCGCCTTCTTTTGCAATATACGTTACCATCGCAAATAACTCCTTGCTAAATTTGTAAGGGTATCAACAAATGATGCAGAAGAATCGTTGTTCAGAATTACTGAGTTGTTTGTCGTGCTCGGTGATCTTTTTAAAACCAATGTAAATTCGATTTTTTGCGGCTGCCCATTTTTATCAAAATAACTTTGCGTTTCCTTAATTGAAGCAATTACAAATTTTCCGAGAATTTCTCCGTTATCGCTGATTAAATTGCTGGCTATTTTGCAAAGATTTGATTGGCGAATGTCATCAATATTTCTGTATCCGCTGTTTGATGAATCGAAAAGGTCAGTTATCCCCAATTCTTTAGCTACGAAATTTTGTATCTGGTTTTTTGCTGTTCCGATGGCAAGTTTTTCGATTGAATTGTATTGCGCCCTTGTATTGATCTTCGGATAAAACACTCCTTCAATTTCAATTTGATCTTTCGAAATTCCGAGATTTTGTAAATTCGGTAAGTCGCCGATTCGTTCCGCATCTGACCAATTAAATTCCGTTGTCCGTGTCATTGAATTCGGCAACATTGTACGCAACGAAAATTGGAAATCTCCGAGAATCATATGACCTCCGTCGCTTCATCATACAAAAATGTCTTACTGAAATCGGAAACTCGGTTCATAACTTTGTTTGCGATTGATTCAGAGTCATCATTTTTAGCCACATTAATTGTGATTGCGAAATTATTATTTTGATTGCGAGTTATTTCAGATTGTGGATTACTCACTTTCGGAATATTTAATGCCGGACTCTTTTTTCCTTCACCAAAACCGAATGCATTTTTAAATTTACTGACAATGCCACCGTCAGAAGAAAAAATATTTGAAAATTTATCCCACAGCGGAGTTAAATAATCGAAAAAACCTTTGAAAAATGTTTGTACTCGTTCCCAAGCCTTAATAATATCATCGACAAAAGCGAATTTTTTTATTTTCGCAATAAACGCATCCCAATAAGGAGCAACAGGTTTCCAAATTTCTGCCAAAAAATCGGAAACAGATTTCCAGTTGTCCCATATAAGCCATGCGGCAGTAGCTAAAGCAGCAGGCCACCCCAGAAAAGCTTTGAATGTTGTTCCGACGAGAGTCATTGCCAGTCGAAGTCCTTTGAAGGCTATAACAAGACGATTCAATCCGCCGAATAAAAACGTCGCAGCATAGCCGAGAACAAAAGTTGCTACTCGAAAACTGATAAATCCTGCGACTGTTGTTGTTATTGTTTGAGTGAGTTCTTTATTTTTTTCCATCCAAGCGACAATCGGAGTAAGTATTTCATTAATTGCCGTTACAACTGACTGTAATGTCGGTAACAAAGAAAAACCAATTGCTTTACTGAAAGAAGAAAAAGTATTTCCGAGTAAATTAAGTTGAGATTTCGCAGTTTCAAATACAATTTGGTAGTCACTATCACGAGAGCCTTCAAAATTTTGTTGATCGGCGACTAACTGCAAATTTTTTCTGTATAACTCTAAATTATCAATTAATTTTCCGACAGACTTACTTGCACCACGACCGAAAATCGCATAGAGAGCTGAGCTACGTTTTTCTGAATCTAATTTTGCCACTCCTTCGAACAATTTATCCAAAACTTTTTGAGGATCTTCGGCCATCATTTTCGGAAGAGTAATTGAAGATAATCCGAGACTGCGTAATGCTTTTTGCGCATTTGTCCCAAGTTTCGGAGCAATTGCCAATCTTTGTAACATTGTTCCTACCGCAGATCCTGCCGCTTCCGCACCTTCACCAAAAGAAATTATTGTACTGGTTAAAGCGGCGGCTTGAGGAATTGAAAGTTTGAAATTAATAAGACCGTTAGATGCTTTGGTTACCGCCTGCAAAATTTGATCTGCCGTTGCTCCTGTTTTATTTCCGAGTTCATTTATTGAATCAAAGTACGGAACTAATTGAGACGTGCTTAAATTAAATACTTTCATTAAATTTCCGACTCGTTCAGCTGTTTCGGTAGAATTGGCACGCCATGCGACAGACGTTTTCGCAATCTCTTCGGAAAAAGTTGAAAGCTCGGATATCGGAACACCGAAGCGACCTACAACAGCGGCAATAGATGCGAGGTCGTCAGCTGCAACAGGAACTTTTCTTGAAATTTCTAAGAGCGTTTGTCCAAATTTTTCTAATCCATCTGCCTCAGGAAAACTTACTACCGCTTTTATTCCAGCCAGAGAGTCTTGAAACTTCATTGCGGATCGAATCGGAACGGCAAGAGATGCTCCCAATGCTGCAACTTCCATAATTTGAGAACGATAGAAAGCACGTTTCTGGAGAATCGCTTGCTGTTCATTTATTGATCCGAGTAAAGAATTGTATCGAATCTTCAATTTATCCACTGCGGAAACACTTAAAACAGATTGTTTCTCCATATCTTTTATGACATTACCAACCTCTTTTAATTTTGATGTACTGCTGGAAACAACAGAACTAAACCCACTGCTTAATGTCGCTCCGATTGTTACAAACAATTGATGTTTATTTTCCGACACGCCTATTCAACTCCTTTAGATCGTTCATCCATAAAATGAATTCATCCGTTTGCATTTCCAGCCACTCCGAAATTCCGCCTTTAACTTGTGCAGCCATAACTAAAACTGCTTTTCTTATTTCACTTCTGCTCCCGGAGATAAAAAATCTCGCAGCCAATTTTGAATTTTTAAATAGTCAGCTATTTCTAAATTTTCTATGGTTTCTGTTGAAATTTCTCCGAGATTCGCCAATAAATGAACGTCACGCTCTAAATCCGAAAGATTCTTTTTGCTGATTGCAATTAAATCTCTGACTTTTGGTTCTCTTAAAGAAATTTCATGAACTGCTACGCCATCGATTGTTATAGGTTTTGTTAATTTAAATTTTTGCATTTTATTTTCTCCTCTAATTTATATTTGCAGTGCCTGACGAATTTCAGATAATTGATCTGTACCATTTACATTTCTGATCATGTTAATCGGATCAATTTCGACCAACTCAACGCCATCAATCGCAAGTTTGTAATAATTGCAAGCTACAGAACATTTGAGAGTCGCTTTTTCAGCAGGTGTCCAAGAATCAAAATCGAGTTCTTTGAAATATCCTCTGGCGTTAATAACAACAGGCGTAGTTGTTCCGTTTCCTTCCAGAGCTCCGCGAATTGTGAAAGCGACTTCAGAGCCATTGGTCAAGCCAAACAATTTGAAAAGTTCTGGATCATATTCTGAAAAAGTCATGTCCATTTCGAGCTTTTCCATACCGAGGTCAATTTCGACTGGAGCGGACATTCCTGCGCCCTGAAATTCTTCTGTTTTTATGGTGAGCTTCGGTAACGTGATTTCATCAACACGTCCTGCATAACCTCGACCATCAACGAATAAATTAAAATTCTTCAAAATTTTCGGTAACATGCTTCCTCCTTATTGCGCTAAGTTTTCCATTAAAATCGTTTCCACGTCATTGTTGTTTAAATAAGCCCTGAACGTAACCTGTTCTGCCGGATATGCAGGCGCGAAATCGAAATAAACTTTTCCTTCAGTGATATTTGCAGTAGTGTTCAATTCTTTATTTGCAACACACTTTCCTGCGAGAATTGCTCCTTGAGATTTTAGATTCGCAAGAAACGCATTTACGCTTTCGGTTACATCCGTTAGATAGTTTTTCACAATGTTTCTGTCGACTGCCCAGAGATGAGCTTGCAAAATCGAATCTGAAATTATGTCCGCTGTTCGTCTTACGCATAAAAATTTGTATGCGCCTTCATTTACTGTTGATCTGTTTCCCCAAAGTTTATAGCCATTTTGATTGATAATCGTTGCGATGTTTTTTTCATTCAAATAATTTGCACGGCACGAAGAATCTCCAAGTGCAAAATCAATTGGCTTACTTAATCCGACAATGCCGTTGATCGTTTTATTTGAAGGCGAAACCCAAAATCCGTTTTCGTTATCGGTTCTTGCAATGACTCCTGCGACATAAGGGCTTGCAGGAACTGTTTCATTTTTTGTATTTATCACTTCAGGATAAACCGCATAAACTCTTGCGCTTGAACAATCGGTTACAAAACGTAACAGATTCTCGTTTGTTACATTAGTTGGACAATCGGCAACGATTATCGCTCTTAATCTTCCTGCAATCGAAATCATTTCGGTAATGACTTCTTTCACAGCAAAACCCGGTGCGCATAAAATCCGTGGAGTTAATCCGAGTTTGCTTTTCGAAGCCAAGAAAGCGTAAACGCCTGTGTAAGTTCCGTCCGCAGAAACCGAACCGATGACATTATTTATTGTCGCTTCCGCTGCTGTTATCGCATCATCACCTTCGCCACTTGCTTCTCCTTCAGCAATTCTTACAACAACTACAGCTGCGCTTGTTTGAGCTAAAATTCCGTTCAATGCTACCGGAAGTGTTCCTGAATTTCCAAGTTTAGCTGCTTCGGTTAAAGATCCTGCAATCAAAACAGGCGTATTCAATGGAAAATCCGTTGCGCTCGCGTCAGGTGCGGTTCCGATAACGCCAATAACCGAACTGGAACTTGTTCTGACTGTACTTATTCCTTCATTAATTTCCGTAACATTGATGCCATGTAAAAAGTTAGTCATTTTGATTCTCCTTCAAAGCCAATACAACAAATAAACGAGTCCAGCATCATGCTGGTGTAAAAAATCAGGCATGTTTTTTCTCCTTCTTGTTTGAACCAACCATAATTTCTGAAATCTTTTCTGCCATTTCTGAGAGCGACGCTCCTTCAGGGACATCAACTCATTTTGAAATAATCGCTTGTCGGATTTGTTCCTTAACTTCTTGAAATTTTTCTATTTTTTCTGCTATCGTCATGCTCCTTCTCCCTTTATATTCGTGAAATATGCTCTGTTTAATTAATTGAAATACTTGTAATGATATAA
>JAFUZX010000048.1 GCA_017476405.1 Alphaproteobacteria bacterium
AAAGCAAAACCAATATCGAAGCCGTTATACTTTACGAATTTCACAAGATATTTCACGTTACGAGCAACAATAGGGTCAGGAGGACGATTTGGAAAAGTTCCGTCGACTTCTTCAAATAAAACATGGTGTTTTCCCGGAATAAGTGTAGTAACGGCTTTTATAACATTACTCGTAGCTCCGTTTCCAATATCCCATGCGACTTTTATATCATCTATAAATTTGAAATCACTGATTATTTCATTGACATAAGTCCGAAATACATTATTCATAACAATTTCTCGACCTAAACCATCAACATAATCTTTTTTCTTTACTAACCTAGCTAACTCTTGAATATTTTCACCATAAAAAGGATCAAAACCGAGCATAAACTTAAATCCGTTATACTCAGATGGATTATGAGAGCCGGTTATCATAACACCACCATCCAAATACCATTTATTGACTGTATAATAGTCAAGCGGCGTATGACATAACCCCAGAGAAATAACCTCAATTCCTGAATTAATCAATCCATTAAGCAGATTTTTTGAAAGTTCAGCTGAAGAAAGTCTGCAATCATGTCCGATACAAATTTTTTTTAAATTTTTTCTAGCAAGAACAGTTCCGAAAGCTCGTCCGATATCGTAACCATCTCTTTCAAACAAAGTAGATCCCATTATTCCTCTGATATCATATTCTCTGAAAATTTCAGAAGGAAAAGATTTATTAATTTCTTGTTCTTTAACTTCAGGATGAGAAAAAAAATCTTTTACTTTATCAAAAAACATACCCGGATAACCCTAAATAAAATTATTTTAATATCGTAGCACGAAAATTATGAAATTTTCAGATCTTATTTACTTTTTTGTGCTTTCATTGAATAAAAGAATTGAAAGTTTTTAGTAAGTCGCGAGGTTTTTTATGAAAAATACTATAAGTTTTCTCTCTGCAAGCATTTTGTTTTTATGTATGTCTTTGAACGCATATGATGAAGATAAATATTCTTCTACGGCAAGCGGAAATTATAATTCCAACATGTATCAGCCTGCTGGAAAAACAGATTATAATTCACAAAATCAGGATCCTGAGCAAGATGAAAAAATCGCAAACTACCCGTTTGTAAAATCAGAATCTTCTATCGATCCTGAAAATGTAGTTGGCCTGGTAATAGATAATAAAGGTACAACATTATTGGGAAAAGATAATGATTTTTATCCATCGATTGAAAATTCCGGAGAAAAAAACAGCCGATTCGCAAATTTAGATGTATTTTCACAGTATCCGAATTTAATAAGCATAGAATTCAGAAATTTGGAATTATCTGAACAAGATTTAGAAAATATCTGCAATTTTATTGGAGATTGTAAATTATATAATTTGTCGTTTAATTGCTGTATAATAGACGAAAAAAATTATGGATTTATAGTAGATTCAATTAAAAAATTAGATTCTCTGAAAGCATTAACCTTAAAATTTATAAAAAGAAAAGTAAAAAACGGCAAACCAAAGAGCATATCAATAAAGACAATAGAATCTATCACGGAATCTTTTGCTGAAAAGAAAAACTTTGTATCATTAAATATAGCATTTGATAAAATAAGCGTTAAATCACTTAATCATATAAATTCGTTAATAAAGGGATCACCATACATCAATCAAATTTCATTATTATGGTCTGATTTAGCCGGAGACAAACGTAAAGAAGCATATAACGATTTAGCGGATAACTTATCAAGTTTAGAAAATTGTTTAACAAAGTTACATATTTCTTTCTTATATATTCCTGATGAATGTATAGATCCGATTTGTGAAAGTATAGCGAAACAAAGTAATTTGAAGTCATTAAAATTTTTAATAAGAAATTTAGGTGAAGGTAAAAACGGATTCGATCATGCGTCTAGCTTAGCAAAAAGCATTAGTAATCTTGAATCATTAACTAATCTTTCTTTACAAAATATGAGATTACCGGCGTCTGCGACTCAACCTATTATAAAATCTCTTGAAAAACTTACGGAATTAACCTTCCTCAATCTTTCAAATAACGATATAAATAAAGAGGGAGCTCATATATTCTCTGAAATATCAGCAAAACTTGTAAAATTAAAAACACTTAATATGCGCAAATGCAATATTTCTGCCGAATCTTTCAGTGAAATAAGTAAAATATTTTCAAGCGCACCTCTAAAAATAGCGTGTTTCGGAAATAATAACATAAAAGAAAGTATAAATAATTTACAGTTAGCTGAGTGTGATAATTTAAAATTCATTGATCTTGTAGGAAACAATATTTCATCTGAAAGTATTATGAATTTCATAACAAATACTGTATCGAATGAATATTTGCAAAAAGTTGATTTAAGAAATAACAGTGACATGACAAAGCAAAGAGATCAAATTGAGAAATTAAAATCAACAAATAATTGTAAAATAGGATATTTATTAGATAGCAAGAAAAAGAAGAAAAAAGATAAATCATCAGAAAATGCAACAAATGCTAATAATAATGTTGAAAATAAATCAATTGGTTGAGATTTAACGTTTTTTTAAACAAAACGTAGGTATAGTAATAAAAAAGTAGCTATAGCGGGAGTGTATAAGGTATGGATTTAATAGATGGCTCGCTGAATATTGTGTCTTTGTCGTTAGTGTTTTCGCTGATCAGTTTTAGCGTATATCTAACTACATCTATCTTAAAAGTTACGGATGTATCTTGTGATAGTTGTGTCACGCTCGGAGGTTGTACATATGGAGCGCTTGTAATAGCAGGTATACATCCGATAATAGCATTTTTTGCGGCTATTACATGTGGCATTGTCGCAGGCTTCACAATATCATCAATTACGAATCACATTGGTGTTGAACTCGTTGTAAGCAGTGTTGTAACAATGTCTATTATCCAAACTTTTGTTCTAAAGTTGCATACATTTGGAATTTCCATAAGACAAGCTCTACAGCAAAAAGGAATTAGCGATATTTTCGGTAATTCTCCATCTCAAGATCTTGTTGTTATAGGCTTACTCGTAGGAATTATCGCTTTCTTTTACTATAAA
>JAFUZX010000049.1 GCA_017476405.1 Alphaproteobacteria bacterium
CAGGCTTAAAGCCATTTTCATTTAATATGGTTGATGCTGTTGCTCTCATTCCATGCGGTGTTGCTTTCCCTTGATATCCTTGATCTCTTAATGCTTTTGAAAGAGTATTATCGCTAATTTCTTTTGAGGAGTAAAAATAGCCCTCCGTCATCAAATTTTTTATAACTTTTCTCTTGAGGCTCAAAATTCTTGCAAGCGAGTTCAGTTAACATTGCTTTTATCCTGTGATTTCCTATAAAAAGATACCCCCAAAAGTACCCCCTTTTACATTCAGCTTAAGGCGGTTTTTTTAAGCTTTTTCCAGACTAACTGTTACTATTATACGCTGAAATTTCAAAGAGTATATAGACTGTAATAAATTTAATCGGATTAGCAAAGATGCAAACTTGGCGTCCCCAACGAGATTCGAACTCGTGTTGCTGCCGTGAAAGGGCGGTGTCCTAGGCCTCTAGACGATGGGGACAATCGAATATTTGCATGGTACTGAGAACGTAATTGTTTGTCAAGTAAAAACATAAAAGTTTTTTAGTATCATAGAACTGAAGATTAAAAAATAACAATATAATGAGAAAGTTGCATGTAAAAAATAACTGAGTAACTATTTTTTATAATTACTCAAGTTATTTTAATATCTTAAATTTTATTTTTTTATTCTCAGAAACTTTGCGTTGCTACAACTTAGTATAATCGGAAGTATTATGCTATTAATACAAATTAACCCGAAGGTAAAAATATTAAAAACCATGGTGATGCTCTCTATCTGGAATAAAATGGTGTGGATGTGAATAATCTCCTTCTTTAAACTCAAGCATTTTTTCTAACATCCTAATAATGTGTTTTAGCATATGATTCTGAGCTCGTAATTCATTATATAAATTATCATGTCTATCACTACGATGATCATATCGATTCGGTCTATCATGTTTGCTTAACATTTTATGATCGAGTCTATGATGAGGCATTCTTCGAGTTTCATAAAAATTATGATGGTTATCACTATCCATCATTTCATGACAGAAATCTTTATGAAAGCGTCCTCTTTCTTCTTGTTTATCAAGTTGAGTGCGCTCTGCCGCAAACCGCTCACGCATTTCAGGAGATATATAATTTTCACGAATTTTTTCAGAATGTCTTCCTTCATGGAATTGATGTGGTTTTTTCATATGTGTCGGTTCTTTTTCTTTATAATCTGTTGGTTTTTTATCGATATCGCCACGAAAACATATAAATCCGACAGCTTGATCTGAATCCGGGGATATAAAAGTTTCTTGTATTTGAAAAGGGAAAAACTCATCTAATTGAAACATAGGTAAATCTACCGCAGATACGCTACTTGTTAACAGAGTAAGCAATAATAACTTTTTCATAACTATATTCTCCAATCTAATAATAATTATTCAATTGTAGCTACAAATAGTTAAAAAAAAGTAAAAAACGTCAGTTAATTTTTATAAAAAAGCAAATTTTTTCTACTTAATTATATCAAATATACCGTTTCAAAATTAAACTGGCATTTGTTCCACCAAAACCAAAGGAATTGGACATGGCGTATTCAATTTTTCGTTGTTTCGGCTGTAAAGGTACAAGATCCAAAAATGTATCTTCGGGATCATGTAAATTAAGAGTTGCCGGAGCTACTTGATTTTTCAACGCAAGTGTTGTGAAAATCGCTTCAACCGCACCTGCGGCTCCTAACAAATGTCCTATAGCTGATTTGGTAGAAGACATAGATGCCTTTGTATTTTCTCCGAGTAATCTCTCAACGGCTCGTAATTCTCCTACATCTCCTGCTTGAGTCGATGTTCCATGGGCATTTATATAATCAATTTTATCAGATGATAAATTTGCGGATCGTAAAGCTTCACGCATTGCTCTGTAGGCTCCATCTCCGTCAGCAAGCGGAGCGGTTACGTGATATGCGTCACTGGACATTCCGTATCCTACAATTTCTGCGTAGATATTAGCTCCTCGTTTTATCGCATGATCAAGTTCTTCGAGTACAACAATTCCGCAACCCTCGGCCATAACAAAACCGTCTCTTGATTTGTCCCATGGCCTTGATGCTTTTTCTGGTGAATCATTTCTTTCTGTTGATAAAGCTCTTGCCGCAGAAAATCCGGCAATACCCGCACGACAAACCGCTGCTTCCGTCCCTCCGGCAACCATAACATCAGCAGCTCCTACCTGTATAATTCTAGCGGCATCTCCTATAGCATGTGTACCGGTTGCGCAAGCTGTTACTACAGCGTGATTCGGACCTTTTAAACCAAATCTGATAGAAACATGTCCCGCAGCTAAATTTATTAATGATGATGGTATGAAAAACGGAGATACTCGTCTGGCTCCATGTTCATGCATATTGACAGACGTTTCATAAATAGCTGGAAGACCGCCGATTCCTGATCCTATTAAAACTCCAGTATGTTCTTTATCTTCATCATTAAATAAATCAACTCCTGAATCTTTTATTGCTTCAGTCGCTGCGGCAATAGCGTAAACTATGAATGTATCCATTCGATTAAGTTCACGTGTTGTCATATATTTTAAAGGATCGAAGAGGGTATCTGCTTGCTGCTCTGTTTTTTCAGTTGGAACTTGTCCTGCGATTTTACAAACTAGATCGCTAACATCGAAAGATTTTACTTTTTTTATACCTGATTCACAGTTTAGTAAACGCCGCCAGCTCTCGTTAACCTCAACTGCTAACGGGGAAACCATACCCAGACCGGTTATAACTACCCTCTTCATCAAAAAATAATCCTCATTAAATAATAATTATTGTCCGCATTTATTCTGGATAAAAGTTATTGCGTCTTTTACGGACTGAATTTCTTGACCTTCTTTATTTGAAATCTCGATGTTAAATTCTTCTTCTAAAGCCATAACGAGATCAACGGTATCCAGACTATCTGCGCCAAAATCATCGATGAATCTGGCATCATCGGTTACTTTTTCTATTTCAACGCCTAACTTATCAGAAATAATCGCTTTTACTTTTTCAGCAATGTTTTCACTCATGATCATTTTCCCTAAAAATAAATACAGGCAGGAAATTAACACAAAATGATCAAAAATGGAAGGACTGTCTTTGAGTTGTTGCGATATTTATTTATTTTATCTCATTATTCAAGCTTTTTTTTACAAAAAAAGCGGCTATTACTGAGAGACAAGCAGATATAGAAAGAGCTATAAAGCCACAATGATAA
>JAFUZX010000050.1 GCA_017476405.1 Alphaproteobacteria bacterium
AGAGCAATAAAAAAAATGAGAGAAACCACCGTTAAAAGCTCCTCTAAAAGCTATTATAACGCACATGAGGGGAGTTTCAATTTGTTAAAAGAAGAGAATGTTTTTTACGCAGGTTGCTTAAAAACGATTTCATTGAGATCACAAAAATGATAAATTAGGATAAATTAAAGAAAGAAGGATCCTAACCAATGTCTGAATCAATGTCTGATATTACTGATGAATTGAAATGTGATTTTGAGCGAGCGGCGGATGAGCTTACGTATTCGGTACTTCGGGCATTTTACAAAAAGCATTCGTCCAGACAAGAGCAATTAAATGAATATAAAAAAATACTTAGAAAAGCGCTAAACCTTAGTGACGGTATAAGCACAAAACACCTTATTGCCACTTTGCTGGAGTATGTGAGGTTTGTTTTTTACGAAGATTCAGAAGAATACAAAAACAAAATGAAAGATATAGAGTCGTTTTGCAGAGAACTGCGAAAAGAAGCGGACAAGATAAAATGACGAATACTAAAAAAAATATAGAAGAAATACTAGAAAGAGCAGATACTGTAAAAGTAGCACCGAACGGTACTTTAGAAGATATTATTCGCAGTGCGTTTTTTGCTGGTTATATGCAAGGAAAAATTGACGATAACGACGAAGGAACATGTTATTTCTCTGATATTGAAGAGCCTTGCGAGAAAGTAATTAAGTCAATTATTGAAGCCTTATTAGAGGGCAAACTACCACATTTCGAATCAAAAGAAAGAAAAACAATTCACTAAAAACGCCTGAGTTTCCCCAGGCGTTGTTTTTTATTATAAGTTCATGTTGTATGTAATCATGAAAGAAAGCATATATAGGAATATGTGTCCCAGATAAGATTATCACATATCCTCTTTGATTCAAGCTTTAACTTACTAGTACTTACAGGAAGATAACAGAATTATGACAAAAAATACGACTTGCCTAAAAAAGACATTTAGAAACGATATATGCAAACAGAGTTTCAGGCGTTAGAAGGGGGTAAAATCTTGGAATCTGGCAAGGTAAAATTTCCCTCTTTAGCGTATTCATAGCCAATTGTAACATATTTTACGCCGTCTACGACGTCTTTTTTGAAATCCTCACCTTTCATATAGTCGATAACCATTTTCAGGAGAGCAGGAGCAATAGTAATTTTCTCGCCTTTTATGATTTTACAAGCGATAGCGTTGTATACTTTTGCTACTTTCTGTGCTGTATAGAATTCCTCATTTGTGAACAGTTGATAGTTCTCTTGTAAAGCTTTTAAACCTGCTTTTTTAAATTTTCCGTTGTAGTTTTGTAGTGTGCCTGTTGTGGTTGATAAATGCGCATTGATATCATCAACGACTTCTTGTATTTGCTTCTTGGTGGCTGTGCAATCTGCTAGAGCAGCGAGGGTTTGAAGTTCTTCAGATTCTTCATAATGTTTGTAACTTTTGCTCATTTTGTGGTTATTCCGTACACTATTACCGGTAATAGGTTATCATAATGAACGAATTTCAGACAAAACGACGTGAATTTGGCTTTCTATGGGAAGATCCTGCACCTAATAAGGTTATTGTAGCAGCCCGAGGAAGTGGAAAAACAGTTGCTACATTGCAGTATGTGTTGGAAACATTGCTTTCAGGCAAGCCTAACGGTTCAGCGGTGTTTTTTTCAAGCACCTTGAAGCAGGTAAAGCAAGTAGTTACGCCCATTATGAGACAGTTGACTCTTAATTATGATCCGCAATTCTGCAAATTCAATCACACGGAGAATATTTATAGATTTCGGAAAGATAAAGGAGACGTTAGAGAGCTTATATTGCTCGCATATGAAAATCCAGAAACCAAACGAGGCCTACACCCTCAACTGGTAGTGTTAGATGAGTGTGCGTCAATGCAAGCTGATATGTTCGGTAACATTATTGCGCCAATGATAACCGACCAAAACGGAAAACTGATTGTTATCGGTACTCCGCAAGGACATAACAAGTTTTATGAGTTGTACAGCCGTGGACACAATAAAGCAGAGTACGCAGGCTGGGAAAGTTACACTCTAAAAGCCAGCAATCTATGTCCTTCGATTTTCAATCCGCATTTTCTATTTCAGCAGAAAAACAATCTGACTACAGCGGAATACGCTCAGGAGTATGAATGCGATTTTGACGCTAATGTTTTGCTGGGGTCTGTTTATGGTGAGTTTATAGACCGTTATACATTACCGAACATCAAACCTGAATATACGTGGGATCCGAGGAATCAGGTTTATTGCGCATGGGACTTAGGCTATAAAGACGCAACTGCCATTTGGTTTTTCCAAAAAAAAGGCGATGTATTAACTTTCATTGATTATTATGAAAATACGGGTAAAGAGATCGAGTTTTATGCGGATTATATACTTCGGAAGCCGTACAGTTATACTAAAATGATACTGCCGCATGACGGAGCACACCATAATGTTAGAGGTGCTCCGGTAGCTGAGACATTACGTCGTTTTTCTTTACGGAGCGATGTTCTTCCTGTACGATCGGAGAAAGAAGGAATTAACGAGGCGAGGAATCTACTTAAGACATGTAGATTCAACAGCGACAAATGCGCCTTTGGCCTTCGGAGATTAAAGGAATTCAAATATAAAATAGATA
>JAFUZX010000051.1 GCA_017476405.1 Alphaproteobacteria bacterium
GGAGGCATATAATTATTTGCAAAAACAAAAATAATTTTACAAAACATAAATTCAACCTGTTAACTATATAAAAAACTCAAAATTCAGAGAGATAACTATCTTCTGAATTTTGAATATATTTAAATATCTTTATTTTATGGACATAAAAGCTATTGTTAAACTGACTATATCAAAAAAATTACTGATTTTACTTTTTTCATCTTCCCAATTAATTTCTTTATATAACGCTTCCTGAAATTTTGCAAAAATTTCTATTTTTTCTTTATTTTCTAAGTATCTTGGATTGTGTAATTGTACTGTTACAGTACCTCCTATATATTCAAGTGGAAGTATTGGTTTTCCATAATTTCCTGAGTATGCACCCACGGGATCTTTGTACTTTACAACAGAAGTAAGGTGATCGTACAAGCATATTGCTTGCGCTTTTAAACATGCTAGTTTTTGTTTAATATTAGTATCTTCACGCCCAGTGATTGCAGATACATAAGCACTAGTTATATTTGATTTAACTATTCCAATACTTTTCCTCATACTTTCAATTGAAAAAAAAGCATATGCAGAAATAGGATATGAACGGTCATAAATTCTTTGTAGTATAGCTTTAGTCGGGCATATAAGCATAGTTGTTAAAATTTTTGCTGCTTTTGCACTATTCCATGCTTTAAAATTATCTAAAAAACCCGTAGTAAAATCAGGGTTCCAAGCATTTGTTACAATAGGATTTAACGTATGAAGTATGAGTATACTCTTTATATCTTCTTCTTCCAATGTATCTCTATAAGCATTAAGACATTCTTTTACTGCTTTTTCTTTTAAGGGATGTTTATTTTTCGCCGATATCAGATTCATCATAACCGTGAGATTCTAATATTTCAGTTACTCTAGCAGTAGCTTTCCCAATTATAGGAAATGCGCTTGAAATAAAATCATTACATCCTGAAGTCCAAATTTTAAATGGTATATTTTGTTGTGCTTCTTTATATACTATATTAACCATCAAATGTTCCATTTTTGTATTTATGGCGTATACAGATGTGTTTTCTATGCAGGCAACAATGCCAATAGTAAAAAGAAAAGCTTTAGTCTTTTTCATGAAAATCTCCATTTTTTTAAACTGATAATTATATTATATGAATAACATCTTTTGTCAATATTCTTTTAATATTTTTTAGTAAAGTATATTGACAGTTGTATTGAGTTGTTGATCAGACGAAAGTCATGTACTATAAATTAAAATCGATGATCTATATTCGAAAGTTTCTAGACGAATCGATCTATCGCGCATACTATTATTTTTTTATTGCGCAACAAATGCGTATTTTTATTCTTGATGCAAATGATGAATCTTTTCAGCAAGATCTTCGAGGTTACGAAAAATCTTTTGCAAATATTCGCCGAAAAATAAAAAACAAAAAAGAAACGAATAGATAAATAAATTACAATCCTATCAATGCTTTTGCGTACTCATTTGCATTAAAAGGTTTCAAATCTTCTATAGTTTCTCCTATTCCTATGGCGAAAATTTTTATTCCGTATTTTTCAGTTAGAGAAATAATTGATCCGCATTTTGCTGAACCATCTAATTTTGTAATAATTACTCCATCTATTCCTATTTTATTGAGAAAAGTTTCAACCTGACTATGCGTCGCTTGCCCCGTTATTCCATCGAGAATCAAAATCGTGGAATGTGGTGCTGAAGCGTCTAATTTTTTTATAACTCTTTTTATTTTTTCTAATTCATCAAGTAAATCCGATCTATTTTGCATACGACCTGCGGTATCAATTATAATAACATCATTTCCATTGTTTTTTCCGAGTTCTATAGCGCTGTAAACTACTCCGGCAGGATCCGCTTTTTCTTTTCCGCAAAATATATCCACTCCAATTTTTTCTGCCCAGTATTTTAATTGCTCAACAGCTGCGGCTCTGAATGTATCAGCAGCAACTAATAAAGGATTTTTCCCCTTCTTTTTAAAAATGTTTGCGAGTTTTGCAATGGTAGTTGTTTTTCCATTGCCGTTTACTCCTATTACTAAAATTATGTATGGCGTTGGTTTAAAATCTTGATTAAAGAAGTTCGCTTCATATGGAGATAGCATTTGCTCTATTTCTTTTGCGAGATATTCTTTTGCGTCAACTCCCGTAGCGTCTTTTGGGAATTTTTGCTCCGCAACTTTTTGCGCTAATTCTGAAGCTGTTTTTACTCCGGCATCAACCAGAATAAGAGCATCCTCTATTTCTTGACGCAAATTTTCATCAATTTTTTTTCCGGTAATTGTTAACGAAATTTTTTCAGAAGTTTTTTGTAGTGCGGATTTTATTTTTGAAATAATTCCCATTTGAGGTTCCTCTTGCAGATAACTTTTTAATAAAGATAGCAGAAAATATGTTAATCTAGTAGCAAAAATCGTGCGTTTATAACAACAGTATGCAAAAATAATTTTATTAGTAATTGATTTTTGTATAAAATTTAATAGTCTGACATTTAGTTTTTTGTAACAGATTGGAGTTTATTTTGGAAGGTAGTAATAGCAATAATCGTACTTCTACAGAAAAATATAGGATTAACAGGGCAATTACGGCACAGCAGGTACGTTTAATAGATCATAATGGAGAATCAGCGGGAGTCGTTGGTATAAGAACGGCTTTGGCTAAAGCAGAGGAAGTTGGATTAGATTTGGTTGAAGTTTCACCTAATGCGGTTCCTCCTGTGTGTAAAATAATAGATTATGGTAAGCTGAAATATGAACTTCAGAAGAAGAAGGCAGAAGCAAAGAAGAAGCAGAAGGTTATTGAAGTAAAAGAAGTAAAATTCACTCCAGTTATCGGAGAGCATGATTATCAGGTGAAGCTTAACAGTATTTTAAAATTCACAAAGGAAGGTAATAAGGTTAAAGTTACACTTAAATTCCGTGGCAGAGAGCTTTCTCGGCAGGAGATAGGTGTAAAATTACTGAATCGGCTTATAGATGACGTAAAAGATGTAGCGAAAAATGAGTCCAAACCACAGTTGGAAGGTCGTCAAATGATGATGATTCTTACTCCGTTAATTCAGAAATGAGCTTATTATGATTAAGAAAATTTTTAAATGTACTATTGGTGTATTTTCTATAGTTGATAGTTTTACTATAGTTGATCTGTTATTTGAGCAAAACTATATGTCTGTTTCATGCGTTGAAAAGCAAAATAACAGATGGTACGTCGAAGTTTTATCTGCGCAACCTATTAAAGAATTTGAAATTGCGAGAATATTAGCGGATTATAAGTATTCTTTTTTTGAAACCGAAATATTGGAAAATATCGATTGGTTAGAAAAGTGTTTTGAAAATTTTAAACCGATTACTGTAGGAAATTTCTATATGTTCGGACCTCATTTACGTATGAAAAAACACCCGGCTAATAAAATTGCGATAGAAGTTGCGGCCGCTACAGCTTTTGGATCGGGGGAACATCCTACAACAAACAGATGTTTGCTGGCCTCTCAAGTATTTTTTGATCCTAAAATTCATAAGAAGGTTTTGGATATTGGGTGTGGTTCTGGAATATTGAGTATCGCTCTTGCTAAATTAGGATGTCGATATGTTACTGCTTGTGATAATGATTCAGAGGCTGTCAGAATTACAATGGAAAATATCGCAATTAATCATGTGGCGCATAGGGTAATGGCTTTTCAGAATTATGCTCATGAATTTGATAAAAATCAATACGATTTTATTGTGGCGAATATTTTAGCTTCTCCTCTTATTTCTATGGCTGAGTCTGTTACAAGTTGCTTAAATAAAAATGGAATATTGGTTTTGTCCGGATTTAATTCAGGCGATAATAGTGTACTACAAAAATACACTTCTCTCGGAATGAAAGAAAAATACATATATGACTATAAGGACTGGACTACAATTGTTTTACAAAAGGCTTAAATTTATTTAATTTGTACTATTAATTGAAATCGGATGTCCAATTAAATACCCATCTTTTACTTTTTCACAGAAAAATGTATATTCTTCGCCGATAGTCATCCTCTCAGTGGATTTTACTTTTAAAAAAGAATTTGTTTTTGCGTTTTTCTCATCTTCCGCAAGTACATTAAAACTCATTCCTATGTATTCTTGTAATTTCCTGTTAAGGATTTCTTCCGAAAATTTCTTTAATTCTCTTACACGTTGTTTTGATATCGATTTATTTACTAAAGGCATTTGTGAAGCTGGAGTTCCAGGGCGTTTTGAAAATGGAAACGCATGAAGAAGCGTAATATGAGCATCCTCCAATAAATATTTTGTATTCTGAAACATTTCATCTGTTTCTGTCGGAAAACCGCAAATAATATCCGCACCGAAAATTACATCTTGCCGTGATTGCAGAATTTTTTCATTTACTTCTATTACTTGTTCACGAGAGTGGCGACGTAACATTCTTTTCAAAATTAAATTGTCTCCTGACTGGACACTTTCATGAATATGCGGAAGTAAACGTTCTTCATTCGCTATAATTTTTATTAATTCAGTATCGATGTCTGCCGGATCTAAAGATGATAACCCCAACCTTTTTATTTAAGGAACTTTTTTTAATAAATGATTTATAATATAAGCCAAATTTTGTTTCGGGGTTCGATCACGTCCGTAGGCTGAAATATTTACACCTGTCAGAACAATATCTTTATATCCTTTTTTTAGAAGTAGCTTAGCTTGTGTGACTATTTCATCTTCACTAAAACTTATATTTTCTCCTCGAGTCGTTCGTACAATACAATATGTACATTTTTGATCGCAACCGTTTTGAATTTGCAAAAATCCGCGAATCTTTTTATGCTTCTTTTTCTTATATTCTTCTGATTGATTTTTCTTCCCGTATTTTTCATATTCTGTTTTCGATAATTTTATTTTATTTGAAATGATTCCGACAACTCCGTCCATATTTATATAAAAATTCGGATTTAATTCAGCGGCACATCCGGTCAAGATTATTTTGATTCCATTGTTTTCATTATATAATTTCCGAATTGTTTGGCGTAATTTCCTTTCTGCTTCCGCAGTTACTGCACAAGTGTTTATTATAGTAAAATCCGTAAGACCTAATTCTTGTATGAAATTCTCTATAATTTCCGATTCGCAAGTATTTAATCTGCAACCAAACGTTATAATATTATTGCTATGCATGTTTATCATCCACGTGCTGAAAATGCCGTAAACAAAGTTGCGTCATCGAGATAATCTAATTCACCACCAATAGGAATTCCGTGAGCTAGTGATGTGATTTTTATATTATGTTTATCTTTGAAAAAATTTCTTATGTAATGATTTGTTGTTTGCCCTTCAACCGTAGCGCTTAAAGCAATGACAATTTCAGAAACATTTTGCTTCTCACAACGCTCATTAAGTTCTTCTAGTCGCAAAACTTCAGGTCCACGATTTTCTAATGACGATAGCAATCCATCTAATACATGATATTGTCCTTTGAAGCAAAAAGTTCTTTCAATAGCCCAAAGATCAGTAATTGTTTCAACTATGCATATAAGATCTTTTTTTCTGGAATCATCTGAACAAATAGAACACGAATTCCCTGTAAAAGTATCAACATTAAAGCATAACGGGCATATTTTTACATTGTCAGATACTTTTTTCATACAAGCCATGATCGGGTCAAAAATATTCTCTTTATTCTTATTCTTTATCATATGAACGACAATTCTTCGTGCGGATCTTTGGCCTAGTCCCGGTAATCTTGATATTTTTTGAATTAACGTTTCTATATCTGGTCCCATTTTTTATTCTCCATAATTATTTTTTTAAAAATCAAAAAATTTTTCAAAGGAATATGCTAAAACAACCTGTTTATCGAGCATTAGCGATTCACTTTTGTTTAGCATTGAAATTATTTCCATGATTTTTTTTAATTCACTTTCGATAGAACATGTTACTGTTTTTTTGAAAATTTGATTATTACTTACTTGAGTTATTTGTTCAATATACATTTTCAAAATTGTAAGAAGACTTTCTTTTATAATTCTGAAATTCCCGTTCAAATTATTTTCTAAAATGTATTGCAGTGATTTCTTATTATACGTAGAAAAAGCATCTAATAATTTATTGAAAATATCTATTCCTTTGTGATCATTTAAATATAAAGCATATCCTATTGAACCATTTGATATTTTAGATAACTCTTGTGCGTTTTTTATTTTCATATCAATTAATACACTTTCAACTTGTTCATTTGTTAATGCGCTGAAGAAAACTCTGTTTGCTCTTGAAAGTAGTGTCTTTGGTATGTTTCCGGTACTTTGACAAATCATAATGATAACTGTATTTTCCGGAGGTTCTTCAAGTATTTTTAAAAACGAATTATATATATTTTTGTTTAGTCTGGAAGCGTTTTCAATTATTATGACACGCCATTTCGACATGGTCGGCATTTTGTAAATTCTTTGCATTAATTCACGAGTGTCGTTTATCGAAATATTATCTTCAGATTGCTCTAATATAAAAAAATCAGGGTGAATCCGTGAATCAATCAATTTGTGAACTTTATTATTTTCCGGAATATCTAAAGAAAAATCCGATTCCGGCTTTATTCCACTGAGAAGACATTTTGCAAATTTAATGGCCATGCTATATTTCCCAACGCCAAAGGGACCGCTGAAAATCCATGTCGGAAATATTTTTTCGGATATTATTGCGTGCGCTAATTCTTTTTCAATTTTGTTATGTCCAAGTATTTTCATATTTTTGCTTATAAAACTCATATTTTTTTATGGCGATCAACTTTATTAGATGATACTATAAAACTCTGAAAATGTTAATAAACGGCTTTTATTGTAGTGGTGTATAAATTATGAAAAAAATAGCTCTGGTTACAGGTGGTACAAGAGGAATAGGAAGTGGAATTTCTAAGGCTTTGAGAGATAAAGGATATCTTGTTGCCGCAAATTATCATAAAGATCATGAAGCAGCAGAAAAATATTCTAAAGAGACCGGGATTCCAGTTTTTTCATGGGATGTTTCTAATTATGAAGCATGTGAAAAAGGTATAGCTCAAGTTTGTGAAAATCTTGGTGGAACAATTGATGTTTTAGTGAATAATGCAGGTATTACGAGAGATTCTATGTTGCATAAAATGGATCCATCCGCATGGAATATTGTTATAGCTACGAATCTAACATCTGTGTTTAACATGTGTCGTCTGGTTATTCCTAGTATGAGAGATAAAAAATTCGGAAGAATTATTAATATCAGTTCTATTAATGGTGTAAAAGGGCAGGTAGGACAGGTGAATTACTCTGCGGCTAAAGCTGGTATATTAGGTTTTACAAAAGCTCTTGCTCAGGAATCCGCATCTAAAGGAATTACGGTTAATGCTGTAGCTCCAGGATATATATCGACTGATATGACAGATGTAATTAGAGATGATATAAAAGCGAAGATTATTGCTGGTATTCCTATCGGAAGATTCGGAACAATAGATGAAATAGCAAATGCGGTTTTGTTCTTAGCAGATGAACAAGCTTCATTTGTTACTGGGATTACATTAAATGTAAATGGTGGACAGTATTTTTAGAGGTAAATGAAAAATGGAAAAGGGACGTACATTTGAAACTATAGTTGGATTATTTGTCTTAGTCGTTGCGGTTTTCTTTTTTTGTTATGTGTATCAAAAATCAGGTTGGGTAAAATCTGACGGAATTATATTAACAGCACAATTTGATAGAGCAGATGGATTAACTGAAGGAACAGATGTAAAGATAAGCGGTGTACGTGTTGGAAAGATTCTAAGTGCGTCTGTTGATCCTGAAAATTTTATGGCAGTCGTAAAATTTTACGTTTCTTCTAAGGTGAAATTGCCGAAAGATAGTAGTGCGTCTGTATTAACTGATGGCCTTTTTGGCGGAAAGTATTTAGCGATTATTCCGGGCGGAGAAGATGAAAATCTAAAAGAAGGTGACTCAATAGAAAGTACGACTAGTGCTATTAGTATAGAGTCATTGATTGGAAATTTTCTATTTTCAAAAGATAATGAAAAAAAATAACTAGTTTGAATGCGTTCTATTGTTTCTTTATTATATAGAACGCATTTTTCTTATGTATTAAATTGTTCTTATATCCAGGATCCCCAGTAGTATAATTAATATTCCGCAGATAAAAACTGTTATCGTTATAAATCGACTGGTTATTATTAGATTGCATTTTTTTATTGTTTGCATTTTCCAAGAAATAATTATCGGAACGATTATTGCGATAAAAGATAAAATTATTCCTGAAATATTTAATATTCTTATAAAAGCGTTTGGAACAAATAATGCGATAAAAGCGGGGATAATTGTTATTAAGCATATACTTTTTAATTTATTCATGTTCCATTCTCGTTGAAAGATATCTAGTAAAGCTAATACTACGCCAACTATTGATGTAATGATTGCGAGTATTGATACAATCCATACAGAATTTTGAACGCATTTCATGGAAATAGAACAACTTAGAACGTTAATTAATTTTCCTATATCTATTTTATTTCCTTCTAACATCAATTGGAAAAAATGTATATCAGTGTTACATACAACAAAAAGTACGCTACTTGTCCAGATTATGTATACGAATGCCGGGATAATGCTTCCCCAAAAACACGCTTTTTTGATTAACGAAATATCATTATTACATAACTTCGTCATAGAATGAATTGAACCTTGAAAACCAAATGAAGTAAAAATTATCGGTATAAGCGTTGTCCATTCTTGAAAATGTATATTGCTTATTTTATTAGGAACAATTCGAATATTTGTTTTTAAAAGCAACATAGAAGTTAATATCATAAGTGCGGAGAACATTCCAATAAAAAGTATTTTGTTAATATGTACAATTTTATTCGAGTAAAAGAAGAAAGTAATAGCTATTAGTATCGTAAATATGATTAAAACGAAAGTATGCGAAAATATATTATTAAAAAATGCATTTATAATTGACGTTCCACCGGAAATGTAAGCAGATATTAGCGCAAATGATAAAATTTTTAAAAACCAATCTCCAATAAAACCGATTTTCGGACAATTAAAAATTATTCCAACTTCTTTTAATGTTGATTCAGACTGAGAATTTAAATTTAATTCCGCACGAATTATTGCTGTTATATATGTTAATAATGCAAATACTAATATTATTATACAACTGTTAATAATTCCGAATTTAGCTAAAATAATTGGAAGAGAAAACATTCCTGAGCCTATTGCTGTACCAGCGAGTAGAAAAATTGCGTTAAGTTGCTTTTTCATATTAATTCACCATATCATTTATATAATTTTCTGTCTAAAAAATGACAAAAACTTATAA
>JAFUZX010000052.1 GCA_017476405.1 Alphaproteobacteria bacterium
AAAAGAGTCGATTAGTCAGGTCGTTCAGTGATTGTTGTAGGGCCTGAGTTGAAGTTACATCAATGTGGTATTCCGAAAAAAATGGCTTTGGAGCTATTTCAGCCGTTTATTTATTCCAGACTAGAGAGATATGGGCTTGCGACAACTCTGAAATCAGCAAAACGTATGGTTGAAAAGGGGCGTCCTGAAGTTTGGGATATTTTAGAGGAGGTTATTAAAGAGCATCCTGTATTGCTGAACCGAGCTCCTACTTTGCATAGACTCGGTATACAAGCGTTCGAGCCAGTTTTGGTCGAAGGAAAAGCTATAAAGTTGCATCCATTAGTTTGTACAGCATTTAATGCGGATTTCGATGGTGATCAGATGGCTGTTCACGTTCCATTATCTCTTGAAGCTCAGCTGGAATCTCGTGTATTGATGATGTCTACGAATAATATTTTGAGTCCATCGAGCGGACGTCCGATTATTCTTCCGACAAAAGATATTATTCTCGGAATTTATTATCTTACAATGGAATTACCTGAAGAACCTGGTGAAGGTATGTGTTTTGCCACAATTGGTGAAATAGAGCATGCTTTACAAGAGAAAATAGTCACTCTTCATACAAAAATTAAAGCCAGATATCATCAAATTCAGGAAGATGGTACTTACAAATCAATGACAGTTGATACTACGCCGGGACGTATTATTCTTTCTCAAGCTTTACCAAAGCATCCGAAGATAGAATTTTCTTTGATTAACAGGTTATTGACAACAAAGGAGTCAGCTGCGGTTGTAGAGACTGTATATCGTATTTGTGGTCAGAAGAGTGCAGTTATTTTTTCAGATAAATTGAAGGATCTGGGATTTTATTACGCTACAGTATCAGGTCTTTCATATGGTAAAGATGATTTAGTTATTCCTCCGGAAAAGAAGAAGATTGTTGATGCTACACGTAGAGCAGTTACAGAGTATGAACGTCAATATATGGATGGTTTGATTACTGCCGGCGAACGTTATAACAAAGTTGTCGATGCTTGGGCAGTTTGCAGTGATAAAGTCGCTGATGCTATGATGAAAGGTATGTCAAAGATAGAAAAAGGCGTTCCTATGAATTCAGCATACATGATGGCGCATTCAGGTGCTCGTGGTTCTGTGACTCAGATGAGACAGGTTGCGGGTATGCGTGGACTTATGGCAAAGCCGAGCGGTGAGATTATTGAAACCCCAATTATTTCGAATTTCAAAGAAGGTCTTACTGTTTTGGAATACTTTACGTCAACTCACGGAGCTCGAAAAGGTATGGCTGATACGGCTTTGAAAACGGCAAACTCTGGTTATTTAACTCGTCGTTTGGTTGATGTTGCCCAAGATTGCGTAGTTGTACAGGATGATTGCGGAACTACAAAAGGCATAATGATGAAGGATATTATTTCCGGTGGTGACGTTATTGCTCCATTATCTGAACGTATTCTTGGAAGAACAGCCGCTCGTGATGTCGTAGATCAAAGCACTGGCGCAATAATTGTGAAAGCCGGTGAGCTTATTGATGAAGCTTTGGTTGCGAAAATTGAAGAAGCCGGAGTAAATGAAGTTTATATTCGTTCGATATTAACATGCGAATGTAAAGATGGTATTTGCGCTACTTGTTATGGACGAGATTTAGCTCGTGGAACAAAAGTCAGTATCGGTGAAGCTGTCGGTGTTGTAGCCGCACAATCTATTGGTGAACCGGGAACACAGCTTACAATGCGTACGTTCCATATTGGAGGAACAGCTCAAAAAGGAGCTGAAATGTCCTCTATTGACGCAACATATGATTGTACAGTCGCTATTCGTGGCGCAAAAACGGTTACAAATACTGATAAGCAAGTCATTGTTATGAATCGTAATGCTGAAATTGCTATGTTAGATGCTAAGGGAAAGGAGCGTGCGCTTCATAAATTACCATTTGGTTCCAGATTGTATGTAAAAGATGGTGATTTAGTTCAGAAGGGAGCAAAATTAGCTGACTGGGATCAGTTTACATCTCCGATTATTACCGAGAGAGAAGGAAAAGTTCAATGCCTTGATTTAATTGAAGGGATATCGTTGAAAGAATCTATCGATGAATCGACTGGCGTTTCTACGTATGTTGTGTCCGATTGGCGTCAGCATGCCAGATATGCTGATTTGAAGCCGAGAATTGTCTTAACTGATGATAATGGAAATCCTTTATTGTTACCGAATGGACAGGAAATCAGATATGCTCTTAGCCCTGATGCGATTTTAGTAGTGAAAACGGGAGATATAGTAAGAGTTGGTGATATTTTGGCTCGTGTTCCAAGAGAAACTTCTAAGACTAAAGATATTACTGGAGGTCTTCCTCGTGTTTCTGAATTGTTCGAGGCTCGTATGCC
>JAFUZX010000053.1 GCA_017476405.1 Alphaproteobacteria bacterium
AAAATATAGGACCTCCAATGACCATACCAATATAAATCATATTGTTTGCAAATGAAGAAACAGTGACATCCGCATCATACAATTTTTTTATGTATGAAGTTCCCCATAAATCCGCTAAAGCACTTAATGGAGAATATTGCATCAACCCGAATAACGCCAATATCCATGCTTGAGGAGAAGAAACAACTACTTTCAATGACTGCCATACACTCATTTTATTTTCGGATTTAACTTCGTTATCTTTATTTTTCTTATCCTCTAACATAAGCCACATAGTACCTGCAAGTACAAATCCTATCGCTGTATACACCATCATTACATGACGCCAATCAAAATTCTTAACTATAGTTGCGACAAGAGGTCCGAAAATAACAGGTCCCATACATCCGACTGACGATGCATAAGTTAACATAACAGCTCGTTTTTCCGGAGGAAACCAATCAATACATGTCTTCAAAACCATCAAAAATGAAAATGCGGAACCAAGCCCGACCAATGTTTGTCCAATTGAAGCAATACGAACATTCTGTGTAGACATAAACAACCATACACCGCAAGCGCATATTAATACAGCAATCGGCGCAACAATTTTTAAACTAAATCGATCGATTATAATTCCGACCGGAATTTGTACAAAAGTATAAGCCACATAATAGCAACTTACTAAAGCACCGACGCCTTCAGCATCCAAACAGAAGTATCTCATATACTCTTCCGTTAATACTGTAGGAAAAGCTGATCTTGCGATAAATTGATATATAAAGAATGTCACCATGATAGCCCATATGAGTAACGGAGAGCTCTTTTTTTCTTCAACTGCTGAATCGACAGACATGCGGACCTCCAATAAAATATCAAATAATTAACAAAATACTAAAAACAATCGATATTATCGCAAAAACAGGCAAATTGCAATTACAATAAGTCCTTTTTTCTCTCTCTATCAGATAATTTTAACTATTTTTCAGCGGTAATATTCCGTTTTTACGAAAAAAGACATTGCAAAAGCTAAGCTAATAAAAATCGCTGTACATAATAAAGCTAAATTGTAACTGTAATTATCGCAAAGCATGCCACATAATTTTGCTGTCATCATATAAGAAATGCCGATAACCATATAAAATACTCCAATTGCAGTTGCTCTAAGGTATGAACTTACATTTTTATTTATAACAGTAAGAAATAAAGCTTGCAAAACCGCATATTGCCCAAAAAAAATAAAAATCCCGAATAAAAAAATCCATTTTGAAACACTATTACTCAAAGCAAAATAAGAAAATAAAAGTAATATTAAATTAATTCTGATAATACTAAGTTTGTTGTAATTATCGGATTTAATACAAACAAAATATGAAAATATAATTTGTCCGAACATAGAAAAAAGCGAAACACTTCCACATAAATTAGGAGATAGCAGATTCATTGATTTTATCGTCAACAAAGATTCTGCAAAATGCCCCAATTCACATACAAAAGCAAATAACATTAATTTATAAAAATTGTTATCTAACGATCTCAAATATTTTTTTTGAAATGGGTTTTCAAATTTTTTGTTCTTAAAATTCGTATCATATTCTTTCTTATTAGTATCATTGATCTTTTTTTCATTCAATGAAGTACTTGATTTATCAGGCACTTTTATGAGACACAATAATGCCATTAATGCGGGTAAAGCTGAAAGACAAAATAGTAACTTATAATTATTATCTGAAAAATACATAATAAAAACAGCTATACCGGCTCCTATAAGTCCACCTAACGTTTTCATAGACTTACAAAAACCAAATGAAGCGCCTAAATTATTTTGTAAACTTAAATCAGCTATTAAAGCATCTCTTGGAGAAGCTAAAATACCATTTCCCAAGCGTTCCAAAATTTCCGCAGATAAAATCATAATAACTGAATTTGCGATAGAAAAAATAGGCTTACTTAAAGTAATAATAGCAGCACCTATAAGAAGGAGAATTTTTCTGCTATAAAAAAAATCACTTATCGCTCCCGAAAATACACGCAAAATATACGATAAAAACTCTACAGTACCATCTATGTTCGCCATATTTGTTAGCGACAAATTTAAATCACATTTCAAAGAAATCGCAAGATATGAATATAACATATTTGTTGAAATTCCAAGCAAAGCCATAAAAATCGCAACAAAATATATATCTATCGAAATCGAAGAGGGCAGAATTGCTGATAATTTATTTCTTTTTTTACTCGAAAACATTTAAGCGGCAAGAACTTGCTGCAATTTTTCTAATGCTTCATTTTCATCAATTTGCTCTACAGCGGCATATTCTCTCATAAGTCGATCCATAGCTTCCTGATAGATCTGACGTTCGCTGTAAGAATGCTCCGGTTGAGTCGCAGTTCTATGTAAATCTCGAACAACTTGTGTAATTGACATAAGATCACCAGAATTGATTTTTGCTTCATATTCTTGAGCTCTACGACTCCACATCATTTTTTTTACTTTTGTAGGAGTACGAAGAGTTTCTATAGCTTTATCCATTTCTTCTTTTGTACATAATGAACGAACTTTCTTGGCTATTGCGCTATTTACAGGTAAACGCACAACCATCTTGTCTTTTTCAAACGAAATAACCAATACTTGTATATCTATTCCTGCAATATTTTGGCTTTCAATTCCTTGTACAATTCCAACTCCATGTGCCGGATAGACAATGTATTGCCCTTGTTTAAAAGCTGTCCCTTTCATACTCGTTATATCTCCTTATTTATCAGTATATTAACATTTTTTTTAGCATTTGAAAAGCATTTTGTTTTTAGCGAATATGTTGTGTCTTGAAACATAATAGAGAATACGGTATACAAACCCCACACATAGCGCATAATTATTATTAGATGGTTTTATATTAAAATAAGAAATAGAATAATATTAATCGTGAGTGATAAATTTCCTAATTTTAATTCGATAACCATATCCGATACTGCGATAGAACAGATAATATATTGATAATACTTCTTAAAAATAACTAAATAAACATTTTTTATTCAAAGCTTGCGATTTATTGAAATAACATTACAATTATATTAATTGTGTAAATCTGGAAAATAGTAGATGACAGACAAAATAGAAATAGTTGGTCCGCAAAAAGTTGAAGGTATTGTTCATATTTCAGGAGCAAAAAATGCGGTTTTACCGTTACTTGCTGCTAGTTTATTATCTGATGATAGTTTACTACTGAAAAATGTACCACCTCTTGTTGATGTGCAAACAATGTTATCATTATTGGAAGAACTGGGAGCATCATTTCGTATAGATAATGAACGAGTCGACTCTCAAAAAATCTCGCTAAAAACAGATTCTATCAATAATTTCACGGCTCCATATGAAATTGTCAAGAAAATGCGAGCTTCTATCTTAATATTAGGACCATTATTGGCAAAATTTGGGATATGTACTGTATCGCTTCCAGGTGGATGTGCTATAGGTGTTCGTCCTATTGATTTGCACTTGAAAGGCATGGAAGCATTAGGTGCTACGATAGAATTAAAGGATGGTTATGTACATGCGTCCGCACCAAATGGATTAAAAGGAGCTGAAATTGAATTTCCTATAGTGACTGTCACAGGTACTGAAAATATAATGATGGCAGCTGTTTTAGCAAGCGGAACAACAATATTAAAAAATGCAGCAAAAGAACCTGAAGTTATTGATCTTGCTGAATGTTTAAATAAAATGGGAGCAAATATTTTCGGACATGGAACTGATACTATTACAATAAAAGGAGTATCAAGATTGCATCATGCTGAGCATTGTGTTGTACCTGATAGGATTGAAGCCGGAACATATGCTCTTGCGGCAGGAATCACTCATGGGAAAATTGATTTAATTGGTGGAAATTTAAGACAACTATTACCATCTTTTATAGAAAAGATGGAAGAAGCTGGATTGCTTTTTACGGATATAGAAAATGGAATCAGAGTTGAATCAAGCGGAACAATTGCGCCTATAGATATAGAAACTGAACCATATCCGGGGTTTCCAACAGATTTGCAAGCGCAAACTATGGCTATGCTTTGTTTAGCAAACGGCGTATCTAATATCAGTGAAAATATTTGGGAAAATAGATTTATGCATGTAGCGGAACTTGGAAGAATGGGAGCAAATATTGAAATTCATAATGCTCATGCAAAAATTATCGGAGTAAAGAAGTTAACAGGAGCACAAGTTATGGCGACCGATTTAAGAGCTTCTTTTAGTCTTGTGTTAGCAGCAATAGCGGCTAATGGAAAAACTGTTATAGATCGTGTATATCATCTAGATAGAGGATATAGTTGCGTTAAAGAAAAATTAGCCGATTGTGGTGTATTAATAAATAGGTTAAAGTAGTATTTTTAGGAGTAACAACTATGATTCATACAAATGAAGAGAATTTTAAAGAAGATGTGTTAAGTAAAGATTTTGTTTTGGTTGATTTTTATGCTGATTGGTGTGGTCCATGTCGTATGATTGCTCCATTTTTGGATGAAATTCAAAAAGAAATGAACATAGATATCGTAAAAATTAATATCGATGAAAGCCCTAATATAGCTTCTGAACAAAATGTAATGAGTATCCCAACTCTTGCTATATTTAAAAAAGGTGAAAAAGTTTCCGTTAATGTTGGTGCGGCATCAAAAGCAAGGCTGATAGATTGGATTAAAGCAAATCAGTAAGTAGGGAATTTGTGTGGACGAGTCTATTGCGAAAGAATTTATGCGTGATAGATATAATGTTTCACGTGAAACATTTGAACGGTTACAAATATATCAATCGCTACTTATAAAATGGCAAAAGGCTGTTAATATTGTTTCACGTGGAACATTGGATTCATTTTGGAAGCGTCACGTTCTTGATTCTCTTCAATTATCAACATACATAAAAGGCAAACAAGTATTAGATATTGGATCTGGTGGCGGTTTTCCCGGGATGATACTTGCTATATGCACTGACTTTCAAATTACTTGTTTAGATTCTGATAGAAAAAAAATGATTTTTCTTGAAGAAGTTGCTAGATTAACCTCAACAAATGTTCGTATATTAACTATGAGAGCAGAAGAATTAGATGAAAAATTTGATACGATATGCGCTCGTGGCTTTTCTTCCCTTACAAATCTTCTATCATTAACATATTCCCACGCTGAATATGGTGTCTTTTTAAAAGGCCAAAAATTACAACAAGAAATTAGCGAAGCAAAACAATACCACGATTTTTCTTATCAAATTTTTAATAGTGAAACCGATTCTTCAGGAAATATAATAGTTATCAACAATATTATTGAGAAATAAAATATGGGAAAAATCTATAACATTGATATTACAGATAACTTTCTCAAAACAGTTTCTGATTTTATAAAAAGAAATATAGAACAAACAAATATTATAGAATATATCGTAATATTACCAAATCACAGAAGCTGCAGAGATTTAAAAAATTATCTATTAAATCAACAAATATCTGGCTTTCCAAAAATTGTAGCGATTTCCGATTTAATATTATTCAATAATGATAAAGTAACTACTTTAATATCCGGAATTCTTCGTAAACATAATAAAAACATCCCGATAAATACAATATTTGAACTCGCTATCAATATTACAAATTTTATAAAAGAGCTTATTATAAATAATATTGACTACTCCAAATTGCATAATTTGGTTCCTAATCATCTTCTAGAATATTGGACAGTTACGATATCAATAATTAATGAATGCGTAAAACATCCGGAAATTAATAAAATTATTCAATCGGCGATTTTGAATCAGCAAAAATTTATTCAATCAATAAATAATAAAAAAATTATTGCAGCAGGAATCGGTAATACAAATTCTTTTACAAAACAACTACTACGATTAATTTTTGAATCTAAAGACGGATTAATATTTACATTAGGAGTAAAAGATTCTCAAAATAATTCTTATAATAAAGAAATGATTGGTTCTCTTCCGTTTACCGAAATAAAATGCAATACAAAAATACAAAAACGTGAATTAGCTGAATTTCAAGATATATCAGAAGAAGCTGAAGCGATATCAATAGCTGTAAGAGAAGCAATACATGAGCACAAAAAAACACTTATCGTTGTTCCGAATGTGGATTTAGCAAGTAAAATAAAAACATCTCTTCGAAAATGGAATATTATACCTGATGATTCATATGGAGAGAATTTTTCAAAAACTTATTCAGGAATGCTAATACTGCAAATAATTGACGCAATACTAAACAAATTATCAACAGTTCTGTACGTTTTTAAAATGTTACCACAATTTAATAAAATCATACAGAATTTTGAATTATATCAAAAACAACAAACCTATATAAATTCCTCTTTTTTTCAATCTCTGCAGGAATTTCACAATAGTAATTTAGAAAAATCCGATGAATTGCTGTTAGAAATAACCAATTCTTTTTACAATAAATTAAATAATAACAGTTTCTTTAATAACAACACACAACAAATTTTCTCTAAATGGACTAATGCACTAATAGAATTAACCGCTATCATCAATCCGAAAAGCGCACATGAATTAACCATCCTAACCGATAAATATATTAATCAATATGATATTCTGGGTTATATGACTTTTGAAGAATATGCAAATTTTTTTAAAAAACATTGTTTGCAAATTTCAATAAGATCTCCTCAAGGATATACTCCTGATGTCATCATGCTCGGAATTATAGAAGCCCAAATCATAGATGCAGATTTAGTTATCATAGCGAATGCCAACGAAGATTCTTTTATTTCATCAGATACAAATAATTTCTGGATGAGTGAATCTATGATGAAAACTCTCAACCTTCCAACTAGAGAAACTCAAGATAAATTCATTCAATGTATTTTTGAACGACTCGCATATAAACCAAATGTTCTTATAACCAGATCTGAAAAAATTTCAAATGAAACACAAGTGAAATATCCATTCTTAAAAAAAATTGAGACTAACATTGGTTTACAGCACAATACTTATCTTTCCAATTTAATTAATATACAAAAAACATCCGTCAAACCTTCATCAAAAATCCAACTTGCCTCTCCATCTCCAGATATACAATACCGTCCTCACAAATTTTCAGTTACAGATATAGAACTATTAAAAAATAATCCTTACGCTTTTTATGCAAAAAAAATACTTCATCTTAAAGAATTAAATGAAATTTCAGAAATCAAAAACTTAAGAGGAAATTATATACATACCGTATTAGATCTATTTGTAAAAAAATACAATCAATATGATATCTATAAAATTGCTGAAGAATTACGAAGAAAATTAAAACTTGATGATTCTATGTTTGGATTATGGTTTTTCCGAATAAATGATATATTAGCATTTGTAGAAAATAACACATATGGAAATTCTCTGTCTGAGATATGGGGAAAATGCACTTTATCATTAACAAACGATTATAATTGTCAAATAATATGTAAAGCGGATCGTGTTGATTATAATAATGACAGTACAATTTCAATTATAGATTATAAAACTTCAAGTGAAA
>JAFUZX010000054.1 GCA_017476405.1 Alphaproteobacteria bacterium
ATCGATAGCTATAAAAAAACGCTGATACTTTCATCAGTTGGTGGAGCTGTTACGTTTGCTATTATTTTATTTTTAGGACATTTCATTCCGCTTTATGGAATGTTTGCTTTGTTTTTTATTACCGGTTTTTGCGCTAGTGCCTGTTTGCATTTTACATTAGCTGCTGTTTTACTTCCTAAAGAAGTAGGAGGGGTTCTATCTGGATTTTTAAATACTGGAAGCATGTTAAGCGGAGTAATTCTTATGCCGTTAATTGGAATTTTGCTTGATATGTCTTGGAGTGGCGCTATTGAAAATGGTATGAAAGTATACAGCTTAGTGGATTTTCAATGTGGATTATCGTCAGTACTTGTTACATTAATTCTTGCTGTTGTATTGGTGTTTTTTGTGCAGGATAAATCGCCAAAAGCTGCAGATTAGTAAATCTACGTAATTTTAATGAATTTGTTTTTCGTTATCTAATCGAATGGATCTTCTGACTTATTTGATGAAATAGGAGAGGATGCTTCTGCATTTCCATATCTATTATTAACAGTATGCATTTTTTCATTTTCGCATGGGCTGCTTTTTAAATAATGAATAAGAAAGATATTTCTACGCATCCACATTGTATTAGTCGTAGGTTTTATAATGATACGGTCTTCTAAAATCATAGGTGGATTATCAGCTGAATCTATAGCAAATATTACGATATCGGATTGTTGTTGTATTGAATTTGCTGTTTTTATTGATAATATTTGGATTTTCGGATTGATTATTTGCATACAAAAACAATTAATTGATGTTAATTGTTCAGGATTATCGTATATATATGTGAAATTATTCGTAAGTTTCGGTTCGACAATATAAATTAGAGGTTTTCCTTTGCTGTCGATAGTATGTTTTTCAGCGATTCCAAGTGTATTGTATGGTATATTCCCCATAGCTAAATTTGTGTTATTGCTCTCAAATCCATTATCTTCAGGCAATGATGGTTTTGGTAAACGTCTATTGATAGCCAAGTAAGATGCCAACGCTGAATTTACTATTTCTATATTGTTTTTTGTTCTTTGTTCACGTATTAATTTCGTTGTTATAGTTCCTCTTGTGATGAAAAAACCTGAAATAATAGTAATTATAGATAATGCAATAGCTATTTCCAGCAGCATTGAACCATAAAAGCGATTGTTTTGTGAATATTTTTTATTTTTATGTAAAAATGATATTATTCGTCGCAAAATTTCACCATAGTCTGAATATCATGATACAGTTATTTTCTTTGTTTTTTAGATCATACTGCTGCTCAATTGATACTAAATTTGATCCAGATACTTTTAGTGTACGAATTTCTCCTGTTGATGGAATTCCATTATCATATTTTTTATCGATGAGATATGCGTCTTCTTGGGATAATAATCCTGAAAATGTGGAATTGTTTGTTGTACCTTTGCTTAAGACAATCCATATACCTTCATTGCCTGAGATATTCGTAGTTATGGAGTAATAACCTCCAATTTTGCTTATAGGAAATCCGTTGACGAGTTCTATACTTAATAATCCGGAAGTCGTAAGATGTCTCCAAAATCTTTTTGCGTCCGATAATGTTCTTATTTGGCTGTTTCCATATCCGTTTTCTAAAGAAGGATCAATGAGTTGTTTAGCATTTGTAAGATCACCGGGAATAGCATTGTATTTGTCCATAAACATTTGTGTCGCCATTCTAAATGTGTTTACTTGCTCTATTATTGAGTTAATTTTCGCTGTATGAATGAGTTCTTTACCTTTAAGCCCAAAGCCAACTATTAAACTAATAACTATAATTGCAATAGCGACTTCTATTAAAGAAAATCCTTTTTTGTTGTTTTTAATATTTAAGATGTTCATTTTTTAAACCTTAGTTGTCGAGGATCTGATGAGAACATTTTATAAATTTTTTCATCTGCTTTATGATGTTTGCGACCTTTTTTGCGTAAAATAGTCGCTCGTAAGAAAATTACAAGCTCTGTTACTGCGGTTTTTCGATCTCTTTCACCACTAATATAGTCTATTGGAGTATCCATAAATCCCGGCAATCCTTCACGATTATTGTGAGAATGTTCTTGCATCAGTCCTCCCATAACGACGATTTGTCCGGAATTAACTCGCAGTACGGAATCAAGTTCACGTACATCTACTGTCGGAACTTCAAGAGTTTGCGGAATAGAAGAGCTTGTTTCAGAGCTATTGTTATAGTTTGTGAATAGAAACGGTACTTTTTTATATCCTGCGATTTTAGATATTGTTGGCCTCAAAGATAATACAACAGAGTTATTTTTTCGATCAATTGATGGTTGTACTTTCATGATAAGACCAATTGGTATTGTTTTTATATTTGTAGATAGTAAATCCATTATATTTTCTGAATTTCTGCCGGTATATTGCTTTTGAAATTCAGGAAAGTACACGATTTCGTTTTGAGCTACTTTTAAAATTGCGGAATGATTATTTAAAATTGTAACCCGTGGACTGGATAAAGTTTTTACAGCACCGAATTTTTCTATAAATCCTGAAACAACACTGAGGCTGGTTCTATCTATTCCTGCGGAGAAAAGTCCGCTTGCGTCGAAATTTCTATTTATTATTGCTCCACCACCACGCATGATGTGCCAATTAATACCGCTTTTGAATTCATCTTTCAAATTAACTTCTAAAATTTTTGCTTCAATTAATACTTGCTCTTCTGAGGTTTCTTTAAGCATATTTATATATTTTTTTATTTCTTCATGTTTATTTTGTGTTGTATAAGCTGTAATAAGTCCACCTTGTCTGTGTACTGAAACATAGTTTCCATCATTTTCCCCGATAATCATTTTGAGAGCACTTTCCAGTTCTTCCCAAAAATCATTTTTTGATGATTCTGAAACTACACTATTAGATCCATTATTTGTTTGATTGCTATTACTTATAGTGTCTGTATTATTTGTGGTAGATGCAGAATTCAAACTTCCATTGAATATATCAGTAGATATGGATACCGAGCTTTGAGTATCCCTTTGTAAATTTAGTGATGGAATTCTATAAAATTTGAGAGTTGGAAAATCGGTTTCTATTTTTACGGAATTTCCTGTAATTGTGTATTTCAAACCGGAACTACCGCAAATATCTTTTAATAAATCTAAGAATGGACGTTCTTTTGCGGTAAATGAAATACTGCCTTCTATATCTTGTGTAATAAATATATTGATGCCGGCTAAATTGGCCATTTGCGTTAAGGCTTCACGCATTTTCATATTTTCATTTACGGATATGGATATGCGTTTGTAGAATTTTTTGTCGATTTTTTCTTCTTGATCGTAATCATCATATGCTGTTTCTTCAAAATCTATATCGGAATAATCGAAATTTGGATCATCTACTGGAGTGGAAAGAGTATCCAGAGCTTTTCTGTTTAAGTTTTTTTGCTGAATAGTTCGTGGTTGGCTTAAATCAACACATCCTGATAATAAAAAACATGCAAACAGAATTATTATTCGACGAAATAGTAGTAGCATAACTAAACAACAAAAAATACTAAAAATTAGTTAAAATTATATAAACAATGGCGCAATATGTACAGACTGACAGCGGTTTTTATATTTTTTTCTTGAATCCATAAAAAAACAAGCGTACCGAAATTACGCTTGCTTTTTATTTATTGAAAATAATGTGCGTTATCTATTTAACAGCAAATTAATAATGTACATTATAAGAAACTAATGCACGAATATTGAATCCATCATTTGCTTTAAGCTGGAATCCATCGGCTTTTTTCGAAGATTTAAATCGATATTCACCTTCAAGACGTGCTGTGTATTTTTTACAAAAAGCTTTTTCTGCGCCAAGAGTTAAAGATGGAACAATTTTATTAGCTTTTACAGAAATATCTTTTGCGCCATGAATATATGCTTTTGCTTTTGAATGAGAAGCTGCAATTTTAAAGTAACATATCGTATGTCCTGAGATAATATAACCAGTTCTTATTCCAAGAGATAAAAAAGTACCGTTATTTTGCATTCTTGATGAAGATGCTCCGGGTACAAAGTTATTACGTTTCTTGCTATTTGTGAAATCGAATAACAATTCCGATCCGATATAGTATTTATGCGCAATTTCTCTTCCACCACCTATACCGATCGTTCCGATAAGACGGCTGAGATGACGGGAATTGCTGTTGAAATTGGTATAATTCCTTTTTTCATTATTCTTAAATTCGCTATTTAGAAAACTTCCGCCGATACCAAGTAGAAAGTTTATACCGCTAAAATTAGATGTGCAGGTTACTTCCGGAGTTGGTTCAGAAACTACAAACGAGTCTTGAGGTGTTACAGTGTTACTTGCGTGTGAATTTGGAATGAATAATGCTGCTAACGTTACTGATATTACTATTTTTTTCATCATATTACTCCTCTACTAATACTAAAACTTAAATAGCAGTCTATAATTATTATGTTATGTAAACAATCTAGATATACAATAATTTTAGATTAATGTTGTAGAAAAGCCTCATTATTTTTATTTAAATTTTAGAGAGAAAACAAAAAAACAGACGTACAAAAGCACGTCTGTTAAAAAATCCAACTCAGATAAGTCGATTAGAAGCGAACGTTGTAAGAAACTAACGCACGAATATTGAAGCCGTCATTAGCTTTCAATTCAAATCCTTCGCTCTTCTTCTTTGCTCTGAATCTGTATTCACCTTCTAAGCGAGCAGCCAATTTCTTGCTGAAAGCTTTTTCAACACCAAGAGCCAAGGTTGGAACAATCTTGTTTGCTTTGAGTGTTTTTCCATCGCTTGTCGCAGTTCCTTTGTAGAAAGCTTTTGCTGAGCTGTGAGAACCGGCAACTTTGAAGTAAACCATTGTATTGTATTTTGGAACAACATAACCGAGTCTCAAACCTAATGAATAATACATTCCACCAACTTTCATGTATGATTCATTTGCGCCTTTTACAATGTTATTGTGTTTTTTATTCTTTGTGAAATCGACTAAGAATTCACCACCAACATAGATTTTGTTTTTAAGTACACTACCGTAACCGAAACCGACAGTTCCCATGAAACGATTGATATTCTTTGATGATTTATCAAAGTCTCTCAATACTTTCTTATCTTTGTTCTTGATCTCTTCTTTCAAGAAGCTTCCACCAATACCAAGAATGAAGCTAACGCCACCAAAATCTGGGGTGCAGCATTCTTCTTCAGGGGCTTGCTCGACGATTACTGCTGGCTCTTCATGAGCTGTGACAACAGCAGTGTCCGCACTTGCGTACGGAGCTAACAATGCGGCTAATGCCGTTGATGTTACTATTTTCTTCATAAAATTACTCCTAACTTATAAACCGTCAGCAGATTATATTTAGTTAATTTTCTTATCAATATCTATTTATAACATTTCATTGTAGTGTTGTAAAAAAGACGCACTACTCTTTGCGTAAAAACTTGTTTTGTACATTCTGTGTATTAGGGAATTAAATCCTAAAGACGTTAAAAAGTTATGTGCCTTTTCGTGTTTATAATCAAGTTTAATTGATGGAAAAATATCGAAAATTTTTACATCCTTTTTTAAAGTTACTAATTTTTTCGATAATTCAGCGTCTTCTTTATGCGTCAACAATTTTTCTTTTAATTTTTGAGGCGTAATAGTATTCACATTTGCATAAATATTTGATATTGAGCCATACGTATTGATCAATTTAGCCGCTGTAACCGGACCAATTCCGGCAACTCCGGGGACATTATCCGCAGTATCACCGACAAGTGCCTGAAAGTCAATCATTTGATCTGGAGTTACGCCATATTTTTTTATGACATCCTCTTTTGTAACAACTTTTTCTTTTATCGGATTGTATATTTCAACTTTGTCAGATAATAGCTGCAATAGGTCTTTATCTATTCCAACAATTCGAACCTTATATCCTTTGTTGGATAATATGTTTGAGTAAGAGGCGATTAAATCGTCTGCTTCGATGCCCGGCTGAGCAAGAGTAGGAAGTCCAAATGCGGCACATGCTTCTTGCATAAGAGGCATTTGTTGACGTAAATCATCTGGCATTGATACTCGATTGGCTTTATATTGCGGATACATCTCCAAGCGAAACGTTTGACGTCCCGAGTCCATTGCTACACAAAAAGTATCAGAATTATGTTTACAAAGTTGAGAAATCAACATTGAACAAAATCCATGAACGGCTCCAACAGATCTACCATCATTCGATTTCATTGGCGGACAAGCAAAAAATGCTCTGAAAATAAAACTTGAACCATCTATTATAACAGCTAATTTTTCTTCAGACATATTTTGCTTTTCCTCCATTTATTTTTTTGTGATATTTTTCCTTATATTTTCGAACCACTATTGTAGAGTCTGTCCTTTTGCGTCCAATTGTTGCTGGTATAAATCCGCAAAATTCACAGGAGCGAGATACAAAGGTGGGAATCCGCCTTCATTTACCGCTTGTGAAACAATGTTTCTGGCATATGGGAATAGCATACGAGGGCATTCTATATACAGGATTGCTCCCATCAGTTCTTTAGGAAAGCCCGATACTGAAAATTCACCGGAATAATTTAGATCAAGTATAAACATTGTTTTATTTTCGATTTTCGCTTGAATATTTACAATAAGCGCAACATCATAAATCCCGTGTTCTTTGTTCGTTTCAGAAACTTCAACTTTTATTTGAGCGTCAATTTCCGGTTGTTTATCTGAAGAAATTTTTGAGGCTGGCATAACATTTTCAAATGAAAGATCTTTCGTATATTGAGCTAAAATATTAAAAACTTGCTGTTGTTGCTCTTGTTCTTTTTCTGACATATTTAATTATCTCCAAAATTGCGCTCATATAATACAAAAATTAATGCGATAAAACAACGAAAAAGGAATATCCTATCTTGATCGAGACATCATATATAAAGATATTCCTTTTTTGAGTTATTTTTTGTCGATTACCTTAATCAAAGAAACGTGGATAGAAATTTATCTTCATTTCATCGCACTTTTTTGCAATAGGTTCTTTGAAAGCTGAAGGAATTGTTAGATAATTTTCTTTATTTTCATCTGGTATATTTATAACTAATGAATAGTACTCAAATACCAAATTGACTAATTCTTTATTTTCATCTTCGTAGTCTGTATCGTCCAGATAGAATTTTTTATTAAATAATCCGTTTTTATCTTTCAAAAATATTTTAAATAGATCGATTTTTTCTGCTTTGTTACAAATTTCCAGCTGGTTATTTATTAATGGAATTTGATTTTTAATGGATAAATATTTCCAAATTCTTCCACCTTCTTGATCAGGTCTATATTCTTTAAGAGTTTGTATATAATCTGTTGAGGCCACTATTTTAACAACATCAATATATGTACTTAATAATTCATTGTAGATATATGGTGGATTATTATATAAATTTTCATTAATACTATTCTTTTTCGCAATATTAAGTACGTGCTCAAGAGCTTTTTTGGCTTTTTCTAAATGTGCGTTTATAGAATCTTCTCCAAAGTTAAAAAGATTATTAAATCTAGGATGAAATTGTCGATAATATTTTGCTGCTGATATACCGAATATTGCTATAACTTGATTTTTTTTAACATCGGGTATGTTAATTTCACTTGTGAAATTTATATCTTCATCTATTAAAGGATCCAATATTTTAGAAACTAATGAATTTTTTTCTTCATCATCAAAATCAAAAATGAGTAATCCATATTCCGCTATCGCTCTGTTTTTTGAAATATTATCTAATGTTAAATCTTTTTTAAAATTTCCTGTATCTGGATTTATAATTTCATTAAATTGTTGGATAGCTTCAAACCGTTGTCTTGGTGTGCATAATTCTATTGCTTTGTCAAAAATTTTCTTATCTAATGACGGATTTTCCCTTTTTATTATAGTTGTGGTAAAATATCTTGTAGGTGTTGATGAACTTGAAGATTGAGCTTGCATTGGTTCTATTCCTTGCGCAAATGAATTTGCGTATGATAATGTGGCCGTTGTGATTCCTATTAATATTGACTTATATAACATATTTATACCTCTTGAATTAAAAATTAACTATTTTCCGCTATACTATAATCTATAAAAGAAAAGTCAATATTTTTTTAGTAAAAATTGAAATAAATATTATTCGTTTATTTATAAATTAATAATGATATTATATTTTTTTAACTTTTTATTATGATTGTTTTAATTATCGCAAGTTATTTCGACATAAAAACTGCCATTTCCTCATTGAAAAAAGCTCCTTTATTTAGGATAATAAAAAGAAAAACAGTGTTATATCTTTTGATTGTAGTGAAGGAAATATCATGAACTTATATAGAACTCACAATTGTGGGGAATTAAGAGAGTCAGATGTAGGTAAAACGGTAAAGTTATCAGGATGGGTTCATAAAAAACGTGACCATGGAAGCTTGATGTTTATCGATTTGCGAGATCATTATGGAATAACTCAATGTGTTATCGATTCTGAAAATCCTATTTTTTCTGATGTTGAAAAAGTGCGGCATGAATGTATCGTAACAATCGATGGAGAAGTAGTACAAAGAGATGATTCCACTATTAACAAAGATAATCCTACAGGAATGATAGAAATCAGAATCTGTAAATTTACTATGCTTTCATATGTTCCCGGTACGCCGTTTGCTATCAGCAGTGTTTCAGATTTATCAGAAGAAAATAGATTAAAATATCGTTTTCTTGATTTGCGTCGTGAAAAATTACACCAAAATATCGTATTGCGTTCAAATATAATTTCCAGTATTCGTGAAAAAATGAAAAAATCCGGGTTTTTGGAAATAAATACACCGATACTTACGGCGAGTTCACCTGAAGGTGCGCGAGATTTTCTTGTACCAAGTAGATTACATCCGGGAAAATTCTACGCTCTTCCGCAGGCTCCTCAGCAGTTTAAACAGTTGCTTATGGTTGCTGGTTTTGATAAATATTTCCAAATAGCTCCGTGTTTTAGAGACGAAGATAGTCGGGCTGACCGATCTCCGGGTGAATTCTATCAGCTTGATTTTGAAATGTCGTTTGTTACACAGGAAGATGTATTTGCAGCTATAGAACCTATTATCTACGAGATATTTAAAGAATATTCAAATAAGAGTGTTTCACAATATCCATTTAGGAGAATTTCTTATGACGATGCTATGTTACATTATGGCTGTGATAAGCCGGATTTAAGAAATCCGCTTATAATAGAAAATGTCGGAGATATTTTTGCGGGGTCTACTTTTACCTTATTTATAGACGCTATGAGAGAAGGGAAGGTGGTTCGCGCAATTGGTGTGCCTAATGCGGACAAACAGCCTCGAAGCTTTTTCGATAAGTTGAATAACTGGGCTAAAGAAAATGAAATGTCCGGACTTGGGTACATTATATATGGTGAAGATGATATAAAAGGACCTATAGCAAAATTTCTTACTGATAGTCAGAAAAATACGCTTAAAGAAAGAACAGGAATAATAGGGACGGGAGTCGTATTTTTTGTTTGCGATAAAGAAGAAAAAGCCAATTTGTTTTCAGGAATGGTACGTACTAAATTGGGAATGGATTTGAATTTGCTTTCCGATGGATTTGAATTTTGTTGGATTGTTGATTTTCCTATGTATGAACGTAATGAAGATACAAATAGCATCGATTTTTCACATAATCCATTTTCAATGCCTCAAGGGGGTATGTACGCTCTAGAAAATATCGATCCACTGAAGATAAAAGCGTATCAATATGATATTGTATGCAATGGAATTGAGTTATCCAGTGGCGCAATACGAAATCATGATCCTGAGATTATGATTAAAGCGTTTGAAATTGCCGGATATCCTCCTGAAGTTACAAAGGAAAAGTTCAAAGGTATGTTTAATGCTTTCCAATATGGTGCTCCTCCTCATGGTGGTTGTGCTCCTGGAATTGATAGAATGGTTATGTTGATTGCTGAAGAACCGAATATTCGTGAAGTAATTGCTTTCCCTCTAAATCAACAAGCACAGGACCTTATGATGGATGCCCCATCTACAGTTTCAGAAAAGCAATTGAAAGAACTGCATATAAAGCTTGATTTACCTAAGAAAAGTACAATAAAATCAGCAAACGATTAGAGAGAAGATGGATAATACATGATGTTTTGTATGAAAAAACTATTGTCATTGGTTGCGCTTGTTTCATTTGTTAGTGTTGGTTGCGGTATTTCAGATTTGGAAGCATGGACAATTAGAATGACTTGTCGTTCGAAAGGGCGAGAAATCGAATTATGCAAACAGGCTATCGATGAATGGGTGAGAATGCATAAAGGTAAGCATAAAGTCGAGATCGTTACTTTACCACATGCCAGTAATGAATGCTTTGCGTTATATCAACAATGGTTAAGCGCAGAAACATTTGATGTGGATATTATGCAAATGGATGTCGCTTGGATAGGCGTTTTTTCTGATTATTTATTTTCTCTTGATGAAGTATATCAACCTGAACACATTGATACAGAGGATTATTTTGACGCTGTAAAAGAGAGCATGTACAGTCATGACGGCAGGTTAATTGCTCTTCCTTGGTATTCAGATTGTGGAATAATGTATTATCGTAAAGATTTGCTTAGAAAATATGATCGAAATATTCCTGAAACGTGGGAAGAGTTATACGATACTGCGCTATATATTCAAAATGAAGAAAGACAGAATCCGGAAAAAAGAGCGAAATTTCATGGATTTATATTTCAGGCTAAAGCTTTTGAAATTTTAACCTGTAATTTTCTTGAATTTGTTGATTCTTTTGGTGGAGCGATTGTTCATGAGAAAAAAGCTGTTGTTGATTCAGATGCTTCACTTAATGCGACGATGTTTATGATAAAGTGTATAAAGAATATAACGAATCACAATGTATTGAATTATTCAGAAGAAGATGCTCGTGGTGTGTTTCAATCTGGAAATGCTGTATTTATGCGGAACTGGCCTTATGCTTGGGCATTGGTAAATGATCCTTCTACTTCTATTGCCGGAAAAGTTGGAATTATGCCAATTCCGAGAAGTAAGAATGGTGGAAAAAATTCCGGAAATCTTGGTGGTTGGTTTTTAGTTGTGTCTCGTTTTTCGAAACATCCTGACGTAGCTGCGGATCTTATAAGGTTCCTGACAAATAAAGCTCAGCAAAAATATCGAGCTAAATATTCGTATCTGCCGACATTTAAAAGTTTATATCATGATGATGATATTTTGCGAGAAAATCCATTTTTTGCTGATGTATATGACTCATTAAATAATGCAGTGGTTCGTCCTTCAATTGTATTTGGAAAAAATTATTCTAGAGCCAGTTCAGAAATATACAATGCTGTGAATACCATTTTAACAAGATCGACAGAAAGTGAACTTACAGAATCAGAGGTTCGAAATCTTCTTAATAGATTGAATAAAAAGCTTATGCGTTTGTTGGAAAAAACAAATAAACCTGCACAACAAGAAGAAAACAAAGAAAAAGATAACAGCAGCGGTTTTTTCGGAAAAATAAAAGGATTTTTTGGGATTAAATCATAATGAAGATATTTCATCCACAAAAATTTAGAAAGCGTCAAATCTCGCATTCGGATATTTTTTTAAATTGGATTTTTTTACTGCCATGTTTGTTGACATTGCTAATTTGCGCAGGCTGGCCTCTTATAAGAACCATATCTTTTGGTTTTACGGATGCGACTTTGGATAATTTAAAGAATATCAGTTTTGTGGGAGTCGATAATTTCATAGCTATCGCACGAGATCAAGATTGGTGGAAAGCCGTTTTGAATACTTTTGTAATAGCTATAGTTTCAGTACCTTTAGAAACAGTATTCGGTATGATTATTGCTCTTATATTGCATCGAAATTTTAAAGGGCGTGGATGGATGCGAGCAATAGTTTTGATTCCTTGGACAATACCTACAATTGTTTCGGCCAGAATGTGGGCATGGATGTTAAATGACTCATACGGTATTATAAATGATTTGCTGATCAGGGCTGCAATTATAAAAGAGCCGATTCCTTGGATTGCTTCAAATTCCTTGAGTATTTTATCCATAATTTTGGTTGATGTATGGAAGACGACACCGTATATGGCATTACTTCTTCTTGCGGGGTTACAATCTTTGCCTCAGGACTGCTTTGAAGCAACAGAAGTGGACAGTATTCCTTTTCGTACAACTCTAAAAAGCATAATATTACCGCTAATGAAGCCAACTATAATTGTTGCTATGATATTTCGAACACTTGATGCGGTGCGAATTTTCGATCTCGTATATATACTAAGCAGCGGTAATAATGAAAACGCAACGATGTCAGTTTATTCACGTAGATTTATTTTTGACTACGCTGATGTAGGATATGGATCTGCCGCTGCAACAGTATTGTTATTTTTTGTGGCTTTTTTGAGTGTGCTTTATATTTCATTTAATCGAAAAAAATTGAAAGAAATGGATTAAGATAAATATGATTTGGAAATCTAAGAAATTCATAAAAGAAACGGCCTTCTACATACTTTGCTTACTTATCGCTTTTGTTTGTTTGTTCCCATTTTATTGGGCTATAGTTTCTTCATTACGAGATAGTTCAAGTCTTTTTTCAACGGATCTTTGGCCTACAAAAGTTACATTTGATAATTATAAAGAAGTTTTCAGTGACATTACCTTTGGAGCATCATTTCTTAATTCAGTTGTTGTTGCTGTGTGTACTGCTTTATTGAGTTTAGCCGTATGTCTTATGGCATCATATCCTCTTGCTCGTGCGAAATTTAAGGGAAAAAAACGCTTTTTAATGACAGCGTTAGGCGTAACAACTATTCCACATGTTGCTGTTTTATCAGGATTGTTTGAATTAATTCGCTTTCTTGATATTTACAATGAAAAATCAGCTTTAATTCTTTCTTATATGATTATTACAGTGCCATTTACTCTTTGGACTTTAACAAATTTTATGCGAAATATTCCAAAAGAAATAGAAGAAGCTGCAATTATGGATGGAGCTAGCCGTTTTACCGTATTAACAAAGGTCTTTTTACCGATATTGAGTCCGGCAATTGTAACAACAGGCTTGCTTGCTTTTATTGCGGCTTGGAATGAATTTTTATTCGCATTAACTTTTACGTTAACAAATCAGTCGCGAACAGTTCCTGTTTCATTGGCTCTGTTTAGTGGTGCATCGCAGCATGAGCTACCTTGGGGATTGATTATGGCAGCCAGTGTATTGGTAACTTTACCGCTTATTTTGCTTGTGGTTATTTTTCAAAGAAGAATTGTGTCAGGACTTACCGCCGGTGCGATAAAAGGATAATAAAAATCAAAATTCTTATTTTGAATAAAATCTTTAAAGTAAACTTAATGTTATCATCGAATTTTCTTTATCTATTAATACATAACAGTAAATTGAGCAGGCATTATAGGTTTTATAACGCCACCATATGCGCATATAAGCATTGCTTCTGTGTTTAGCATTGGTCCCATATCGCAGAGAATGTTCGGAGCTGCTGGAATCCAAGTGCCTGCAGGAGTGGGAATGCATGGACCCGGTGTTAGAATGCCAAGAGCGGCTGCTGTAAGAGCAGCTGTTGCTGGATTCAGCAAACTACTGCATACGCCAAACGGAGTGATATTTACAAAAGGAATACAATCGGCTATATGTCCTAGTGGACCGGCTGTTCCAAATACAGTAGGAGATGGTAAAAAAGTCAGAGGAGCTGGAGCTACTCCAAATGGACATTGAGCTAGTGCGGTTGAACATAGACCTAATCCCATAATCTCCTCCATTTGTATCAAAAAAACTAAGGTATATTTCCATTATATTAGTAATAATGTGTATATTTCAACGGATAGAAATAAAGTTTTTTTGATTTTTTATTAAATTTCAATTAATTTTGCATAAAAATATATATTTTTGTCTTTTGATTAAGAATATTATTCCAAAGCTATAGACATTTGCCAAAAATTATTTTACCCTTACTGAAGTTTATAGTATATATTCTAGTATTTTGATTGTTAAGACAAAAATAATAAAAGAGAAGCTTTCTATGACAAAAAATAGCGATAATAATGAGTTTTTAGCATCTTGGACTCCTGAAATAATCTTGTCTTTATCAAAAAATTATGGATGGAATTCATTTTTTTGCGATATAAGAGCCGGATTGTTGGTTGCAGTCGTTGCTTTTCCTCTATTTATGACTTTTGCGATAGCTTCAGGAGTTGCTCCTAATATCGGTATTACTACTTGTATTGTCGCTGGAACTATAGCATGTCTGTTCGGTGGAGCAAAATTTCAAATTGTCGGTCCTACAGGCGCATTTGCTATGATTGTGTATGATATTATTGCAAATAAAGGCTTTGAGGGAATGACCTGTGCGTTAATAATGGCAGGAATAATGATGATAATCTTTGGAATAACTAAAATCGGGGATCTGATTCATTATGTTCCATATCCAATAACTGCTGGTTTTACAGCTGGAATAGGTTTATCTATTATTGTTTCACAATTGAGTGCTTTTTTAGGATTACATTTGGATAAGGCTCCGACAAATTTTGTCGAACGTATTGTTTGTTGTGCGACAAATATTGATACAATTAATTCTTATTCTTTCACTTTAGCTATATTTTCACTTGCTATACTTGTTTTAATACAAAAATATAAACCGAAACTTCCCGGATATTTTTTAGTACTTATTATTTCAGTTTTGTATTCTGTTTTTTTTGCTGATAAAGGTATTGAAACAATTGGTAGTAAATTCGGTGATATATCAAATGCTAGCTTGCTTAATTTTTCTGTTCCTTCTGATATTTTTTCTTTTGCGAATTTACGCAATTTGTTTTCGTCTGCTTTCGCAATTGCGTTTTTAGGAAGCTTGGAAAGTTTACTTGGTGCTGTAATATCAGATAATTTATCAGGTCAGAAGCATCGGTCTAATATGGAATTAGTTGGACAGGGGTTAGCCAATCTTGGATCGGCTATTTTCGGAGGTATACCGGCAACTTGTGCTTTAGGAACTACTTCATTAAATGTTAAAGTCGGAGCGAAAAGTCCGGTAGCTGGATTGTTTAATGTCCTATTTTTAACGATGTTTGTAATATGTCTTGGACGTTTCATAAAAATCGTTCCGCTGTCAGCTCTGGCCGCAATGTTGATGTACACTGCGTGGAATATGGCATCATTTAAGAAAAATAAATACATATTGCTTGCACCGAAAAGCGATAGTTTTGTTTTTATAGCTACGATTTTGATAACGTTATTAGTTGATATTGTGGCTGCAGTAGAGGTTGGTATTGTTTTATCGGCTTTTCTGTTCATAAGAAGATCGGTTGAAACCACAACAGCTGAGGTTTTTGATAAAACAGTTGTTGATAATGATCATTCTGAGAAATCCTGTGAATGCGTTCGTATTTGCGGACATTTATTTTTTGGTGCTGCTCCTATTTTAAATAATGCGCTAAAAACTCTCCCAAAAACTCATGAGGCTATATATATAGACATGAGTGAAGTTCCATTTGTTGATGTTTCAGGAGCAAAAGTTTTAAAAGATTTTGTATCGGAGCTGAAAATCAGAAATATACGTGTAATCATTGGTGGTTTGAATAGACGTACGCAAAAAGCACTAAAAAAAATGGACTTAAATCATGAATTGCAGGATTGTATGATCGAAAATTAATAAAATACGACCATTTTTATAAAATAAGAAAATTATTTTTCGTCAGCAGAAAGCAATTCAATTGCTTCATATCCGAAGTTGGTATATCGAACTATTAAATTTAGCGTTTGCCCATGTTCTATGGATTCAAGTCTATTCTTTTTTAATAAACTTGCGTGAATAAACACATCTTCACCAGTACTCATTTGAGCAAAACCGAAGCCCTTTGCGGGGTTAAACCATTTCATTACGGCTTTTACTTGTTCTGGTTCTCTGTCGGATATTTCATATTTATTCAGCATAACAACCTCGCAGATTTTTGAAACTTTTAAACCACGTTCTGCTGATTCCACATCACATATGATAATGTCATCATTGTTTAACTTCTTTATGCCCGCTTGGTCAAGCACTGAAAAATGCAAAAATATATCGTTCGGGTTGCCTTCAATTTCAACGAAACCGTACCCTTTAAATTGATTGAACCATTTTACTCTGCACTTTACTCCTAAATACTGTACTTTCTTTTCGTTGTTGGACATAAAAAACACTCCTTTAACAAACTTTTCTTATTTAATTATTCCAAAAAATACATTGTATTGTCGTCTATAGTAAGCTTATTTTTTTTATAAAAGGTTAATTTTTGCGTTTTTTTGAAAAAATTTTCTTTTTTAGAAGAACAACAAAGAAAAAACTAATTTAATATGAAAATATAGCTTGATTATCAAGATGTTTCTACTTTTGGGGTTTTCATATTTTTGCTTATATATTTTGCCCAAAGATCCGGACGTTTTTTCATTGTAATCATTTTAGACAAATTGGTTTGAAATGTATTTATTTGCTGGTGGTTGCCCGACAAAAGAACTTCAGGAACAGAGATATTTTTGAAAATAGCAGGCTTAGTATATTGATTATGTTCCAGTAAATTTTGCTGAAAAGAGTCATCATTGATTGATTCCATATCGCCGACTATTCCTGGAAGCAGACGTACACAGCCTTCGACTATTGTCATAGCAGCTACCTCTCCACCAAGCAAAACAAAATCTCCAATTGATATTTCCTCAAATTCGTAAAAATCGAGTATTCGTTGATCAACTCCCTCATATCTTCCGCAAAGTATTGTTACACCAGGAGATTGGCTTATTTCAGATAAATCTTGTTGTTTTAATTGACGACCTCTTGGAGAACAATATATACGTTTAAATTTTCGCTGATTATCATCCAAAGAATTAAAAGCTTGTTCAAAAGTTAACGGGGATAGAAGCATTCCCACTCCTCCACCGTACGGATAAGCATCTATGCGATCATTTCTAAATGGAAACTTTTTCAAATCTACCACATTAAGATTCCATTTTTTTAGCTCTAAAGCCTTACCAATCGTCGAAACACCAAGAGTTCCGGGAAAAGCATTTGGAAAAATTGTAAAAATATTAGTCTGCCACATGAAAAGGAATTCTATAATATCAATTAATCATATATTAATCTAGTATAGACTTTTAAAATAATAAATAGTATAAAATTTCGGATTACTTTTGAATTACTTTGATGGTTAATGGCATGAAAAAAATTGGTAGTGCAAAGGTGGGGAAAAATAAAACAAAAGTCTCTACTTCTCATCGTGGTTTGTCTTTATCCTCAATTCTTAATTTATCAGCGTTTAATAATCTACCGAAAGGTATATTTGCAATTTCATTGTTTGGCCTTTTTCTTGGCGCATCTACAACTATGATTTATAGTCAATTAGGATTGTTTTTGAAAAATGAACTGCATGCGACTGAATTAAGAATAGCTGTGATTGATGGAATTGTTGAATTCATCGCTTATGTAACTCGTGTGTTTTCAGGTGTGATCAGCGACTATTTTATGAATAGAAAATTTATTTTATATGTTGGCTGCATTATTACTCTTTTTATGAAACCAGTGTTTGCAATCGCTCAATCGCCACTTGTCGTAATGATTGCTCAAGCTATAGAAAGAATAGGAAATGGCTTACAAGCAACGCCTCGTGATGCCTTAATCGCTGATCTTAGTACACCTTTAACAAGAGGACAGTCATTTGGATTTAGTAAATCTTTTAAAACAATAGGAAGTTTGTTGGGAACTTCTATAGCAATCACAATTTTAGTGTTGTCAGGAAATAATTATCGTCTTGTTTTCGCTTGTGCGACTATTGCGGTCGTTATTGCTATTTTGTGTCTTTCTAAAATAAAAACAAAAGAAGAAATTCAGCAAGAATCTGATAAAGCAAAAGTAAAAATAATCAATCCATTTCAGAAACAATATCTAAAGTCATTTGATAGCAATTTTTGGAAATTAATTATTTTTGCGATTCTTTTAGAATTAGGTCATTTTTCTGAAGCTTTATTTCCGATTTACGCAAATAACTTTGTTGCAGCGAGTATCGCCAGTTCTGTTAGTATGTTTATAAGTATCGGACAGGTGACTTGTTCATTTCCTATAGGTTTGTACGCAGATAGATTAGGTAAGAAAAAATTTCTGAAAGTCTGCATCATTATGATGATTTTAGCTAATATATCATTTATGAGTGCTACATCTATATATCAAGTCTATATAGGTGCTTTTTTATGGGGTGGGCAAATGACAGCGAATCAAGGATTGTTCTTGTCTATATTAATGGAAAGAATAGATACTCATCTCAGAGGAACGGCAATTGGTATATATTATTGTGCGATAGGTGCTGCTTATTTAATTGCTTCAACGATTGCTGGAAAAATCTGGGAGACAGAATCGTTGGGAAGTATGTTTGCGTTTTTATATAGTATAGTATGGTGTGTTATCAGTTTAATATTTTTCAAAATATTGGTTGTTAAAACTGAACATAAATCTTAAAGATCGGAGCTTAAGGATGTTTCTTAAAGCGCCTAAATTTTGGTATCAAATACCTGTAAATGAGAATTTGAAGAAATATTTGAAGCCAATCAGCAACATTTATAAATATTTTGCAAAAGTTAATTATTCTTTACCATATCGATATAAATCTTCTAAATCTTATGTTATAGCAATAGGAGGGGTTACAATTGGAGGATCCGGAAAAACCCCTGTAGTTGCATCTTTATGCGAAACTTTAAGTACAACAGATCAAAAAGCTGCTATTTTGAGTCGAGGATATGGCAGAACATCAAATAAAATTTTAAAAGTCGATAATAAAATTCATACATTTAAAGATGTAGGTGATGAACCATTGTTATTATCTGAGTATTGTGATGTTTTTGTTAGTGCTGATCGAAGACAAAGCGCAATAATGGCGGAAGAAAGCGGGCATACTCTGTTAATTCTCGACGATGGATTAACACAACGTGATTTGCAACCTGATGCGAAAATTGTCGTTATAGATAGTTCTCAGGGATTCGGTAATGGGGAAATGCTTCCTCTCGGACCAAATCGGTTAAGTTTCGATATTCTCAAGGATATTAACGGGATTGCTCTTATAAAGTTATCTAAGTATGAGAGTGTTCATATGATAACTGATAATATTCCTAAAAATATTCCGCTAATAGTAGGTTATTTTGAGGAAGATTTTTCAAAAGTAAAAGAAGCCAGTTGTTTTGTTGCATTTTGCGGAATTGGATATCCTCAAAAGTTTTTTAATTCGCTGGAAAAAAGACTTCATATTGTAGAAAAAATTGAATTTCCAGATCATCATCCATTTACAGACGAAGAAATCGTGGATCTTGTAGATGAAGTACAAAGGCATGGAGCGGGTTTAATTACGACTGAAAAAGATTTGTGTCGTATTCCAAAAAGATATCATCATCTTATTTCAACCACATCTATTAAGGTTGTTTGGGAAAATCCAATGGAAATCGCCGGACTTTTGAATTTATAAGTAAAAGTGTATGAATATGAAAATATTTATAGCATCAGATCATGCGGGCTTTGAGTTGAAGCAAATACTGATAAAAAAAATAAATGAAAGTGAAAATAAAGTAGTTGATCTTGGAACATCCAGTTTGGAGTCTTGTGATTATCCTATTTTTGCACGTAAGCTTGTTGAAAAATTACTGGCAAATAATCCAGAGTATAATCGAGGTGTGCTCATTTGTGGTACAGGAATTGGTATGTCTATAGCGGCAAATAGAAATTCAGGAATCAGGGCGGCGTTGTGTTTTAATGAAGAAATGGCTGAAATGTCGAGAAGACATAATAATGCGAATGTATTAGTTTTAGGGGCCAGAATAATTCCATTTAGCATTGCGGAG
>JAFUZX010000001.1 GCA_017476405.1 Alphaproteobacteria bacterium
AACACGATTGTATTTAAAAGATAAGAGCTTTAGAGCGGAACTTGAGTTGTTCATGACTGAAAAATCAGAAAAAATATCGCTAGTACTGCCCTCTATGCTATCTAACATACAAGAGAGATCAAAAGCTTCTTGTAGGGAAATTCTCCCGCTTACATGAGCTGCAACGAATAATCCAAAACCGCTACCAGAGACAAAATCGAGGTTGTTTATCAACTTATTCAACAATCTAACAATGGCAACATTAATAATAAAACCCGCTCCATTTTTCATATTTTTTTCTAGTATGAGAGAAATATACTCGACTGGTAATTCAACAACTACTTCATCGATAATTTTTTTTAACACTGAATTTGCTTCATATACTTTCCTCAAAATTTTCACATAATCGCCCGTATTATTGCCATTTCCATTGAACACGATTCCTACTTGTGTTGGTTTATTGAGCCAACAATCCACTACTTTATATTTCTCCGGAATCCTTATTTCGTTCAAACGTACCAAGCACCTATAAGGCAGTTGCATACGTCCAACTTGTAGTGTGTAAGCAATATCTCGCAGTTTTTCTAAATGATTCTGAATGTATATTTGCATATGTTTTACCATTTCATTTAAAGATTCCTGCGAATTGGCTGAAAGTACCATTACATTATGCTTTTCAAATTCTCCTATCTTGTTTGGTCTTATCGATGAGCTTTCCTCAGGTGCGGACTCAAGTACTATATGAGCATTTGTTCCACCAATTCCAAAGGAGCTAACTCCAGCTCTTACAATAGAATTAGGTAATGGCACAACCCGATCAGTTATAAAAAAAGGACTATTTTCAAAGTCAATGTATGGGCTTTGCTTCTCAAAATTTATTTGTGGAGGAATTGTTTTATTTTTTAGAATCAAAACAGTCTTTATAAATCCAGCAACGCCGGCTGCTGCTGAAAGATGTCCTATATTTGCTTTCACAGAACCTATAGCGCAGTATTGTTTTTTCGAAGTGAAAATACTAAAGGCCTCTGATAATGCTTTTATCTCTATTGGATCTCCTATTGCGGTACCAGTTCCATGTGCTTCAATATACGATACTGTTTCTGGATTAATATCTGCATCATCATATGCTAAAGCAATTACTTCGGCTTGGCCTTGAGCACTCGGTGAAGTATACGTTGACTTACGCTGACCATCATTGTTTATTGCGCTGCCTTTTATTACTGCGTATATCGTATCTCGATCTTCTAGCGCTGTTTTCAGAGGTTTTAGAACAACTATACCGACTCCATCACTAAATACTGTTCCATGAGAGTTAATATCGAAAACTCTACATTCTCCATCAGGAGATAATATGCTTTCAGGAGCGTAAAAATATCCCTCTTTAATTGGAAAGGATATTGCCACTCCTCCTGCAATAGCAATGTCGCATTCACAATTTAGCAGAGATAGACAAGCATCATGAATACAGACTAAAGAGGAAGAACATGCTGTTTGAATAGTTTTACTAGGACCTCTTAAATCAAGAAAATATGATATTTTCGTCGCTAGATAGTCTCCTCCATTATTCAATAAGACTTGTAACTTTGTAGCATTATCACCGTTCTGAAGATAATTCAAATAATATGTACTAACATTGCCAGCAATGAACACTCCAATGGAGCGGTTTGACGATAAGTATCCAGCATTTTCTAAAGCTTCCCACGAACATTCTATTGCAATACGTTGTTGTGGATCCATAGACCTTATATTTTTCTCAGTTTCATTTAATAAATCTAAATCAAAGTACTCTGAATTTGCTATAATACCTTTTGCCTTTACGTAATTCGTGTTGCTCAAAATGGTTCTATCTATACCACATGCAGCAAGTTCATCATCAGAAAAATATGAGATCATATTTCTTTTTTCCAAGATATTATTCCAGTAGGATAGGTAATTCTCAGACTTAGGAAAGCGACAAGACATTCCTATAATTGCAATATCCTTCATTTCGTCATCCTCCTGTGCTTTCGTTTTAAAACTTCCCTTAATTGAGAGTCCGTATGAGCATTATTTTCCATAATTTCGGCAATTCCACGCACTGTCGCATTTTCAAAAATTAAAACAATAGAAACATTCACAAGTAAATCTTTTTTCAGACAACCGTGTAACGATATTAGTCCCAGAGAATCCCCTCCCATGGAGAAGAAACTCTCTTCTGGATTAATGTTTTCCAATTTCATTCCCAATATTTGAGCAAAAATATCTGCGATTTTCCTTTCTCGCTCATTCTTATAGACAAAGGCCTTAGGTTTATGCTCAAGAGAACAAATTTGCATTAATTTTTTCTTGTCTACCTTTCCATTAGCTGTTAAAGGAATTTCTTCTAAAACCAAAATTTTATTAGGAATCATGTAGTCGGGCAGTATTTTTTGAAGGCGTTCTTGAGTCTCTCTATTGAATATATCCTTATCTATTCTCGAACGCATTTTAGACTGTAATTGATCTTCAGTAATCATTCCACAGAAAATGGCGTGTAAAAAAGATTGTCCTGGAAAGTTCTTTCTAATAGATGTGACTGCTCTAGAACACAAAGCCCCTATAGAACAACTCCCTACCCGATGATCCAAGGCCTTTGTTTCCAGAATTTGCGAATAATTACCAGTATTAAATAAATATTGCGAGATACAATCTTTTTCCTCTTCCGGATTTGTGAAAATGATAGCAAAATCCGAGCTTTCGAATATACAAAATGTATCATATATCAGTGGAGAAACATCTAAATCATAAGAAACAGGGCATTTATTAAATTGCCTCTTATTTGAGTCATAACTATACCAACCTTTATCTAAATCTAAAACTTTTCCTTCTTTTACGAAGACATAAATATCTGGTCGCTTAAGATTTTGCATATTTTTATTAAAATTCTGCCCAAGCTCTAACTTTGATATAACTGACTCATCAGATTCTAGATATTTATTTAGATCCTCTTGATAAAAATTATCGTTGTATACCTCAAGAGTTGTGTTAACTCCCAATTCATCACAGACGGATTTAACTAAACTATACATACATCCCCCCTCTATTGTTCCCAAGAAGTTTCCACCATATGTACCGTAAATAGGACGTATCGATTTCATAAACAAAGTGAAATAAATTTCCACATTTTCATTTTTGGGCATATTGCTTGTAACAAAGATCAACTTTGATTCGTATGGATTATAGTAATACAGCCCTTCTTCAATGCCATGAAACGACTGTGGAATATAAACGTAAGTTCTAACCGGATATAAGCTTCCAGCGGAAGGATACAAGTATTTCCCGACAACTCTGTTGGACACATCGGCAGGAGCCAAAGTCTGGATAATTTTACTCAAACTTTCGAAATTAATTTGATTTTTATTCTCTGGTGTTGACTGAGTTTTCAACATTTCAAAAAGCATATCACCAAGAGTTTGTTTATCTATACGTTTGTTGGATGCAAAGTTGCGATAACTCTTTCTCCTATATCTGTTCGACCCAGAAATCAATGATCTATCCAAATCATAACAAGTCGCGCTGCTTATTTTTCTAACATTTTTATGACTTCTTAAAAATTGCAACTTATTACGCACAATCTCTATATCATTATCGGTGTTAAAATCATCGTTTTTCAAAACTACAGCGGCAACTATTTCAGACTTATTTTCGCTCTTATATGGAAAAATCTCTACTTGATCCATATTTTCATCGAAAACTGCCTTACGGATTTCCAAAAGATCTATGCGATAACCATTCATTTTTAGTTGGTCGTCTTTTCTTCCTATTATTTCGATAATTCCATTTTTATCATATTTACCCAAATCGCCTGTTTTATAAGTTCTTCCAAGCAAAGGATGATTCACAAACTTTTTTCTGGTCATATCTGGATCCCCCAAATATCCCAACGATAAGCCTTCTCCGCTTATACAAATTTCTCCGATAACGCCATTATTACAAATATCCCCATTATCAGTTAAAACAGTGACTAGCTGATTGCTCATGGATACACCATATGGAATGCTTTTCAGTTTGCTAGCTTCTTTTGGATCAGATATTTCATAAATAATGGACCAAATGGATGCTTCCGTTGCTCCGCCAAGACTTATTATCCTTGCTGTACTGCTACACATGTTCTGTATATTTAGTGGCAGGTTCACTGGAATATAATCTCCGCTTAACAGAAACAGCCTTAATTTGTTTTCAAATTTAATTACTTGAGTTTCAAGAAATTGGATCATCATCTGCATAAACATTGGAACCGTATTCCACACAGTTACGTTATATTTCTCGACTAATTCAATCCAATAACTTGGGTCTTTTCTGCGATTATCTGGAGGAATAATTATCGTTCCCCCAACAATCAACATACCAAAAATATCGTATACCGACAGATCGAAGCTAGTTTTTGACAAGGACAAGATAGTATCATTATGGGTAACTGAAAAACGCTCATTCACATCAAATATTGTATTTAGCATGCTGTGCAAACTAATCTGCACTCCTTTAGGCTCTCCAGTAGTACCCGAAGTAAATATGACATAAGCTAAGTTATTTAAATCGAAATTGCGTTTTAACTGCTTTGAGATATCCTCTTGCTTCTTTGTGACATTAACGATCTTTTCTATTGAAAAAATTTCTTCAAGGTCTAACTCACTTATTAAGTTATCATTTTCAACCAAAACCATTGAAGCATGACTGCTGTTCAACAAACTTTTAATTCGCTCCTTTGGAAGATCTGGATCTATTGGAACATACGCGGCATTAGCGTAAATAACTGCAAGAATTGCGATTACTTGATCTACGTCTTTTTTCATAATTATAGCAATACACTGATTGCTTTCTCGTACTGACTGTTGAATCACAGTAGCTAATACTTTAGAGGCATTATGCAAATCTTTATACGAAATATTCCTATCTTCGCAAATAACAGCCAACTTGTTTGGAAAGCGTTCAGCCTGCTTCTCAATCAATTGGAAGGGATGCTTTATATCGAAATTTTTCTTTTGATACGCTATTTTTTCTAGAGATTTGTCATACAATGAATCAATTTTTACATTTGCCCAATTTGTTGATTCATCACTGAGAAAATTCAACATGCTTATATAATCTGCATGCATTTTTTCAATGAAACCTTCTTCAAAAAGCTCCTGTACATAATCCCACTCTACAACTAAATCACCATGTTCTTCGTATGCTTTGAAATCCAACCAAACCTGTGGTGTTTGAGATATACTGTATATTTCATTAGAAAAAAGTCCCGACTTATCATCGATATCTTGATCATAGTTATCCAAAATAGATGTTAAGACAACAGGAGCTATCATTCTCTTTTTGCTTCCTGTTTGCTTTTTTCCTAGTTCCCTTAAAAATTCTACTCCTCCAAATGCAGAATGCTCTAAGTCAGACCATAATTGTTTTTGATTATTCAACATATTGTCTAGAAAACTCTTGCTATCGATATGCTTTACCTCGAACAAGATTAAAGAGGTAAAATCTCCAATTATATCGTTAATCTGCTTATGTACTGGCATTCTGTTGAATAATGTCAAATTAATTAGAAAATTATTATCCCCCGTGCGCCACCTAAGAATTTCTCCGAAAGTTGAAATGATAAAACACGTCTGCGAACACTTGAATTCAGCGCTAAGTTTCTTCAAATAATCCCATTTCTCTTTTGGAAATTTTGAAGATACTCGCTTAAAAGTTTGGTGCTGTAATCTTTTATTTGATATAGGCAAATTCGGGCCATTTGGATAATCATCCATACGCCCCATCCAATATGATTTATCCTTACTGTATTTTTCTCCTTTTTTAAAGTCTTCCAAAGCCAAAACATAATCTCTAAAAGACACTTCCAAAGGTGGTAATGTTTGATTTTTATATAATGAGTTAAACTCTCTAAACAGAGTGTCCATACTCTGTCCATCTGCTATTAGAACATCGAAACTCGTATAAAGAATATATCCATCAGAAGTTTTTGCGACTCTAATGTCAAACAATGGCCATTTTTCTACATCAAAAACTTCATGAGATAAGTCTTTTCTTATCTCTAACAGACTACATTCTAATTCATCGTTTCTTAAATCGGATAAATCATAAGTTTTTACCTTAAAATACGGAACTTCCTTTAGAATTCTCTGAGAATTAAAATTTGGAAATATGATTCTTAAACTTTCGTGTCTTTGTATCAAAAGATTAAAGATCTCTTCTAATTTTTCTATATCTATATTTTCGCATTTAAATTCTTGATAAACATGGACGCTTACGTTTCCTAGGTCAAAAACCCCAGATCTCCCCAATAAATAAGCTTGTTGCACGTCAGTCAGAGGAAAATCAGCATATCTGTTATCTAGATCTTGTTTAATAACTGGAAGGTACTGGTAATTCTCTTGTTTTTCCTTACTTAAAATGACTTTACAGATAAGATCGATCGTTGGATTATCGTATAAATCTCGAACTTCTAAATCCACCTTATACAAGTCAGATAATCTTGATACCAATTGTATGGCGTTGAGAGAATGTCCTCCCATTTGGAAAAAATCATCGTTTATTCCCAGCTTTTCGATTTGCAATATCTCTTTCCAGATATTTGCTATGTTACGATGCATTTCATCGGACAGCGGTGCGCCTGTTGTACCATCCAATTCCACGTTTTTCCGCTTGTCAGCAAATTCATAATTGGACAGCGTTTTATAATCGATTTTCCCGTTAATTAGTAACGGTAATTCTTTTACAAAAACGAAACTGTCAGGGATCATAAAAGATGGCATAAAATTTAATGCACGTTTTTTTGCTTCACTTACACTTATTAGGTGATTTGATACACAAAAAGCTACTATCCGTTTTCCATGTAGCGTTTCCTTCGCAATTACTGCAACGTTTTTCACAAAATCAAGTCTTGCAAGAAGAGTTTCTACCTCAGATAGTTCTATTCTGATACCTCTAATTTTTATTTGCCTGTCATCTCTTCCTATAACTTCCAAAGAAAAACCATCTAATGCCTTCGCCCTATCATTTGTGACATACATCCTAGAAAACGACAAATCCATTTGTCCGTTGTTTACAGCATTAGGAATAAATTTTTTTGCTGTGGTTACAGGATCAAATAAATATCCTCTTGCTAACCCACAACCTGAAATATATAGGTCTCCTTCCAGAGTTTTGGGTAGAACATCATAGTTTTCATTTAAAATGTACCCAACCATATTTCTAATTGAATATCCAATCGGACATCTCCTATCATTTTTCTCAATTTCTGTCTTTTCAACCTTGTAGTGATGCGTATCATCAGAGCACTCTGCTGGACCATAGGCATTTACAATGACTATATTGGGATAATATTTCATCCATCTAACGCAGAGCTCTTTTTGTAGAATTTCGCCATTTACGATCAAATACTTTAGTCTTAATTCTGGCAATTTTTTATATTTTGAATAGAGATAATCCAATTCATCCAACATAACTACCATATGAGATGGCACTGTCTCAAAAACTGAAATTTTTTCTTTCGATAACAAAGAAAACAGAAGATCCGGTTGCCAGGCCTCATTATCATCAAGAATCCTAACTTTTCCTGAGATCATCAAAGGCATCAAAAATTGCCAGATGGAAACGTCAAAATTTTGAGTTGAAGATTGTGCGATAACAGTACTGCCGGTAAGCAAATCAATTTTGGAAAGTAAATGATTAAGCATCCCCTGGTGAGTAATCATAATGCCTTTCGGCGTCCCCGTTGATCCCGAGGTATGTATAACGTAGGCTAATTGAAGTTTATCGATTTTCGGAAACTTTATTGTTGGCTGGATTTTCGATTTCAATAGAAGGTTCGCCTTGAAGCAATAAACTGGAATTTGTTTTTCATTTTCGACTGAAAAATTCGGATCATCCGTAATAACAAATGACGCCATACTTCGTTTTAGTATGTCCTGGATTCTTTTATGATTAGTCTTTGGATCTATTGGAAGGTAGACACATCCAACTTTTAGAATAGCTATTAGTATCGCCAAAAAATCGATATTACGAGCCATGATAAGCACAACGACATCTTCTCGCTTGAGCTTATGACTAAGTAAAAAACAAGCTATTTTTGATGAAAAAAAATCTAGCATGGAGTAACTACAGTAGACATTCTTATACTGTGCGACTATTCTTTGAGGGGTTGATCTTACTCTTGCTTTTAGTATGTCAAAGAAACTGTCATGTTTTTTTTCATGCCAAAAACTTAAAGAATTAATTAATTTTTCACGATGGGTATCATTTAATAATCCAATATTGCATATATTCATTTCAAGATGTTCAATAAACTGCTCTAATATGTATATAAAATCGCTCTCCATTCTTTTAGCAAGCGATTCATCTATAATATCTTCTGCATATTCCAATATCCCAGCAAAATTATTGCCATTTTGGATCATTTCCATTGATATAGGAAACTGTGGATTCTTTTTTTCTAGAAAATTGTGAGAAATTTTTATTCCATTACACTCTACAGCTTCAGAGTGATCTACATGAAAATCAAAGATTGTTTTGATAAAGTTCGAATTAAATTTAGATTTTTGCTCAATGTAGTCAAACAGCACATAATCTTGTACAGAAAAAACATCAAAAAACACATCTCTAACGCTTTTTACAAATGAAGAAACTGTCATACTTTTTGAAAAAGATAAACCTAAAGGCAAAGTATTTACAAAAAGCCCAACCGTTTTTTTTAATTTGTTTGATCTTCTGTTTTCAAATGAAGAACCGATGACTATGTCCTTTTTGTCACTGTACTTCATCAGCAATAGTGCATATACCGATAAGAACAAAGTGTATGGGCTTGCTTCGAACATCTTGCAAGCGTGAGTAATTTTTTCATTAATTTCTTTCGGTATGTGAAAAGCCAAGCGTTGCACAAGCGAACTTCCATACTGAAGATGTTTTGCGTTATCTTCAAAAAATAATTTCGATCGTTCTTTACTAAAAAAATTATCCCAATACTTTTTATGGCTATCATATTTCCCTGAGTCTAAAGTTTCTTTATAGGCATAAACATAATTGGTATATTTACCATCAGTGGAATAATCTCTCTTGCCGGCATATGCACTAATAAAATCATTCATTAGAATGTACAAGGATCTCTCATCTACCAAGATATGATGAATATCCATGATAAGATAAGATTTTCTTACACTATCAGACAAAACTTCATTTACTATAAGAAATCTCACTGGAACAGAGGAAGTCAAATCAAACGGTTGAACAAAATTTTCTATGTTTCTCTGAATATCTGAGACAGGAGAATCAATTTTTAAAAAATTTGCAGGCTTAAATGGTTCTATAATTTGAAATAAATCTTTTTCATCTTTTAGCTTGAATTTTGTTCTTAAAATCTCATGTTTTTTTAATAAGAAATTTATGCAAGAGACTAACTTATCTTCATCAATATCTCCTTCTAAAGTAATAATATTTGTTAAATTGTATGATGTACTTCTCGGTTAAATTTTCTGAGCCATATAATACTGCTTCTGTAGGCTAGATGCTTCACAGCAATCAACGTTTTCAAAATAAGATTCATTACTTGTCATGATACTGTCCTCCATTTTCCATACGTTTTTGTATCAATTTTCCCAACTCTCGAACGGTCTGATAGGAAAATATCTCACTTAATGATATTTCAATATTTAATGCAGTCTTCAAATCGTCAATCAGATCCAATGCCAGAAGAGAATCACCTCCTGCCAAAAAATAATTATCATCTAAAGCAAAATCTTCCTTATCTAACAAGGTGCGAATTTTTGCCAAAATAATACCTTCCACACTCTGTTCTCTAAGGGCGTCTTCAATACTTATACACTGCTCACAAGAGATTTGTTTTTCTTTTATAAGATCAAATGTTTTTTCCTCAAATTCATATGTGGGTAGAGATATTCTGTGAGGATTAGTTTTGTATAAAAGCCTCCAGTTAATATTTTTTCCCGAGCACCATGAGAATGATAGAACTTTCAACAAAGAAAAATATATGCCCATGTCAAAATCAAGCAGCAGAACTCTATCGCTGTCTTGTAGTTGTTTTCCGAAAGAATAAACAACAGCTCGAGAATCAAATCGGAGCTCGCTTTTATCATCACAGAATAGTATACGATTATCGTTATTTTCTCTTTTTAAAAGAAAATCGCATAACTTTTGATCCAGAGACTCATAAGATATAACGATCATATCTGCAGCCTCTTTAAATGATACTTCTCCAATTAATATGAGTGCCAATAAGATCCATTTTTTATCTTTAATCAATATCTGGTTATACTGAACTCCGAATTTTTCGCAAATTTTTAAGAAAAGATATTGTACACTTATTTGTCTCAAAAAAGAGAAGTTGGCGTTTTCAGAAAAAGCAGATCCTCTCAGCCAACTAAAAGTGTCTTTATCAATGTATTCAGACAAAACATCCAAAATTTGGTCAAAAACTTCTGTACATACGCCATTGAGACAACTTATGGTGTCAAGTTCCTTAATGTCAATATACTCGCCTATTAACAGAATTGATTTCTTCGCTCCACTTAAAACATTACCTTTAAACGAATGATCACTATTTTTAAGGAAATTAAACTCCTTAGAAATGAAACATTCTCTGTTTTTCAGCTGCACTCTACCAAATTGAAGGGTGTATGCCATGTTGTATGAATTTAATTCAGCAATAGGAATTCTATCCTCAAAAAAATTCTCAAATTTATTTTTAACTCTTGCAAGCGAACTTTCTGAATTAGCGCTAATTGGATATATATAATATGGTAATTCAATTTCAGTTTGTTGAATCTGAGTTGGCGCTTCCTTTACAACGACATGAGCATTTGTTCCACCGATTCCAAAAGAACTAACACCCGCTACTCGATTTTTTCCTTCGGATTGCCAATTCTCCACTTTCTCGTTAATTGAAAACAAAGTATCTTCTATCCTTAACTCGTGATTTGGGCCTTCAAAGTTTATAAGCGGAGGAATTTTTTTGTGTTTTAGCATATACACTGTTTTTATGAGTCCAGCTATTCCGGACGCAACATCCAGATGGCCGATGTTTGCTTTCAGAGCACCAATTTTGCATTTCGTTTTGGTACCTAAAGTCAGTTTTAATGCAGCAAATTCAATAGGATCACCCAATTTTGTTCCTGTTCCATGTGTTTCTACATAAGAAATATCAGATTGTTGCACTCCAGCAGAATCTATAGCTCGCCTTATGCACTCTTTTTGTCCATAAACACTCGGTGCGGTATACCCCATTTTGTGAGAACCGTCATTATTAACGGCGGATCCTATTATAACCGCATGAATATAGTCTCTATCATCAATGGCATCTTGCAACCTTTTTAGTACGACCACACCAACACCATCACCATGAATAGTACCGTCTGCATTTGCACTAAAAGGTGAGCAGTGACCTGATGATGAATTAATATCTTCTGAACTGAAAAAATACCCGTTTTTTTCTGGAAAAGTAATGGATACACCTCCAGCAAGAGCCATATAACACTCTTGATTTATCAAACTATTACATGCAACGTGCACTGCTACTAAAGAACTGGAACATGCCGTTTGAATAGTGCTAGAAATGCCTCTTAAATTAAGTTTATATGAAATTTTAGACGCTAAAAAATCTTTATCTCCACCAAGAATTATAAGATCTTCATTCTTCAGTCTACCATCCTTGCGTACTATAGTCGGCAAGATACGATTTATCAGGTAAGAACTAAAACTAGCACTTACAAAACACCCTATCAACTCACCACATCTAAATGGGTCGTATCCTGAGTTTTCTAAGGCTCGCCAAGCACATTCCATAAGTTTTCTCTGTTGAGGATCCATATACTGCGCCTCTTTTGGAGAATAGCCAAATAGCTCATTATCGAAATTAAGAGCGCCACTAATTGTTCCTTTTTTTCTTATAAAATTGGGATTTTGCAAAGCTTCTTTTTGAACACCAGCAGCTTCCAACTCTTCAGCAGAAAATGAACTGATCATTTCCTTGCCTTCAAGTAGATTTTGCCACAGCTCATCTATCGTGTTACTGCCGGGAAAAATACCATCCATTCCGATAATTGCTATGTGATTGTTCATAATACCTCCCATATACCCCATTTACCCTTCATTGGATCCAGTATTAGAAACTGAGTTAGCTTTAATGTTTTCTATAAATTCGCCTAACATAGAAATAGAATAGAAACTAAACAGGTCACTTATGGAAACATTCAGAGAAAATTTGGAATTTATAGCATTCTGCATCTTTATAAGACTTATAGAATTTCCTCCAACGTCAAAGAAGCTGACATCCAGCGGAATTGTGTCAGCGCTTACATTTAAAATCCCCCCCCATATCTCTTGAATTTGGTTCTCTATACTATTGCTAGAACAGTTTGCCAATTTTTCCATCTCACAAGGAAGGGACAATTCATCGTATGCCACCTTACCATTCGTTAAATGAGGTATTTCTTTCATAAAAATAAAATGGGCAGGTAATAAAGCTGCCTTATAGTGTTTTTTTAGATATTCTCTCAGTTCTTTCGGGGAAATTTTGCTTACAGATTCATAGTAAGCGCACAATACATTACCTACATTGTTATTATGAAACAACTTTAGAGCAGCTTGTCTAACACCAGGAAAAGACTGGAGAATGATTTCCATTTCAGAAAGTTCTAGTCTAAATCCATTTATTTTAACTTGCCTATCTTTTCGTCCAAAAAAATCAATGTTTCCATCACTTCTATAAGAGGCAATATCACCTGTCCTATACATCCTTTTTCCGTATTCAAAAATATCTGGCACAAAGCATTTCGCTGTTATTTTTGGTTGTCCCAAATACCCAATTGCTACACCATATCCTCCAATATACATTTCTCCCCTCACATCAATATTCGACATAAAGAAATTTTTTGACAAAACATACACATTATTATTGTTTATTGGTTTACCAATTGGGACATCGATGTCGAGAGCAGTGCTATTCAAGCACTCATAACATGTGGAATCTATACTTACTTCCGTTAATCCATATAAATTAAGAATAGGTACTTTTTCTTTTACGTTCCATTCAGATACTACACTCTGCGCAAGAACTTCTGCTCCACAAATCACATACTTTAATGAGGAAGATAATATATGCCCTCCATCTGCTATTAACTTCAACAACGATGGTATCATCTGCATAATGGTTACTCTATGTTTACGAGAATACTCTGATATATACGACAGGTCGTAATAGAGCTGCTCATCCAAAAAACAAAGCGTCCCTCCTACTAGCAGCACATACAATTCAGTCACGGCAGTATCCGCTCCGAATGAAAGAAATTGCATCATTCTATCCATAGAGTTCAAGTTTAATTTGTCTTTCATCCAAATATAGTGATTAATCACGCTTTTTTGAGAAACAAGAACTCCTTTTGGTTTTCCAGTAGAACCGGACGTAAATATGACATACATTGGCAGATCATTAACTTTTGGAACACGCATTTTCCTTTTAAATGAAGGTCGATATAATAGATTAACATCATCTAAATACATCATCGGTAGGTTATCTGTATTCCAATTCTTGGTATACTTTCTTAAAGTCAAAATCAATTTTGCACCAGATTGCTTTACTATATGCAAAATTTGCTCAAAGGAAGTATCTGCATCGATCGGTATGTAGCAAACTCCCATCTTTACAACGGCCAGCCACGCAAAGGCTTTGTCTACACACTTTCCTGCGACTATACACACTTTATCTTTGTAATTTATTCCTAACTTCGATAGAGAAACGATCAACTGATTCGATACATAGTCTAAGTACTCGTAAGATATAAACTGACCTTCTTGCAGTATAGCAATACGATCTTTATATGACTTGAAATCTTTTAAAAACAATTTACATAAGGTACTCTCAATTAAGTTTTTCTTAGCACCTTTTGCAAATGAAATTAGTTTTTGCTCATTACTCGCAAATACATTCAATTCATATACTGAACTTTTGTATAAAATCTGTTCACAAATGTTTATGATCGAATTCTCTAGATTATTTATAAATTCCTTTCCATACTTCGAGACGACAAACTGAATTTCACACATTAAAGTTTGAGACGGTACAAACGTTACACATATGTCGTAATGAGTTTCTTCCTGTACATTGATAGATTTTAAACTAAACGGCAACTCGTATTTTTTGAACAGCTTATCTATTTCGTTGATAAGAGGATAATTTTCTACGACCACAAGCGTATTTATTAAATTATTTTTCTGAGGAGAAATGTTCTGAATCTCGCCAAATGATATACAAGAATGCTCCTCGCTTTCCTTTAGCTGTCTTTGAATTCCTAACAAATATTCTAAAATTGAACCTGCTCGCCTCTTATCTACTCTCAAAGGTATCGTATTTATAAACACCCCAACAGAGTCCAAATCATCAGTAAAGCTCCGCCCCGAAATAACCGTTCCAAAAAAGGCCTGTTCAACAGAACAGTAGTCGCACATCACGATACCCCAAACTCCTAACAATAAAGAGCTTATTGTCAAACCATTCTCATGGCAAAAAGTTTCAAGCTTTGCCGTAAGATCTTCAGACAAATAAAAATGAACAGAATTCTTTTCACTGCCTTCGTTATTATTACTTTCGACAGATATCGATAAATCTTGCCGTATATCATCAGAATTTTGGAAAAAATCCTTCCAGTAGGATATTGCTTCTTTTTTACTAGCTTGTTTAATTAGTCTTTTATAATGAATTAAAGATGTTTTTTTGTTTTCAGAAATATTCTGGTTTTTTGTGAGACA
>JAFUZX010000055.1 GCA_017476405.1 Alphaproteobacteria bacterium
ATGCAGAAGATACAAATCGATGTAGTCGACATTTAAATTTTTCAAAGATGTGTCGATTCCTTTTTTTGCGGCTTCGTAACCGTAATCCTGCAGCCATAATTTTGAGGTAATATAAATTTCTTCTCTTTTAACGTCGCTTTTCGCAATTGCTTTTCCGACTCCGATTTCGTTCATGTAAGCCGCGGCCGTGTCAATGAATCTGTATCCGATTTTTAACGCCTCGCTGACGGTTTTTTCGCAAGTTCCGTCATCCGGAATTAAAAAAACTCCGAATCCGATTGCAGGAATTGTCGTGCCGTTATTTAATTTTATGTTTGCCATGATTTTCTTCCAGAAATAAAAAAGAGCCCCGAAGGGCTCGGATTTCTTAAATTTTTAAAACGCACCTGTTTTAACATGCGGAACATAAGGAGATTCGAGAGCTTTAATTTCATCTTCCGTCAATTTAATATCGAGAGCAGCGACCGCTTCTTCAATATGTTTAGGCGAAGTTGATCCGACAATCGGAGCAGTTATGTAAGGCTTCGAAAACATCCAAGCGAGTGCAACCTGAGCCATCGAATGTCCGTTATTTTTGGCGACTTGCTCAAGAGCATCAACTACTTTTTTATCCTGAGCTGCAGTTGCTTCAGGCCAAACCATCGGCGAAACGTCATCAATTTTACTGCGAGCTGTTTGCGTTCCCCAAGGTCTTGCACATCTTCCGCCTGCCAAAGGACTCCAAGGGACAACGGCAACTTTTCTATCCATGCACAAAGGCATTACTTCACGCTCTTCTTCACGATAAATTAAGTTGTATTGATTCTGCATTGATACAAACTTCGTCCAGTTATGCTGCTCTGCAATATTATTGAGCCGCTCGAATTCCCAGGCGAACATTGTGCAAGCACCGATGTAGCGAGCTTTTCCTGACTTCACAACATCGTGCAAAGCTTCCATTATTTCTTCCATCGGAGTTTCGTGATCCAAGCGATGAATTTGATAAAGATCAACATAATCAAGCCCGAGACGTTTTAAACTGTGATCAATTTCCGCAAAAATGTTTTTGCGAGAAGAACCTCCGCCGTTTGGCTTGCCGTCTCTCATGACGAAATGAACTTTAGTCGCAACAACAATTTCATCACGATTCAAACCGAATTCTTTGATTAATTTTCCCGTGACTTCTTCAGATGTCCCAAGCTGATAGACGTTTGCGGTGTCGAAATAATTTATTCCGAGATCGATCGCTTTTTTAAAAATCGGTTTTGCGTCATCGAAATCTTTCGCCCATGGAAAAACGCCATTTTCAGGTCCCGGTTTTCCGAAACTCATACACCCCAAACAAATTTTTGAAACATCAACTCCTGTGTTTCCTAATTTTGTGTACTTCATTGTAAAAACTCCTTTCTTTTAACCACACAAACTATTTTCCTTCAGCCAATTTTCGATTTTGGAATCTGAAGAACTCGCTGTGCTGCCTTTTATCGGCAATCCTTTTGAAAATTCCGCACCTTTGCACAATTTTTTCAAGTCGCTCTCACTGCTTCCCATTGCGCTTCCTTCGTGAGTGCAGAATGACAGCACTTTTTTCCCTGACCAATCGTAATTTTCAAGAAAAGTCATAACTGCCATCGGCATTGTTCCCCACCAATTCGGATGACCTATAATTATTGTGTCATATTTCGAAATATCAGGAAGAGGCTTAACAATTTCCGGGCGTTCATCCGCATTTTGCTCTTTCTGCGCAACAACAGTCGTTTCATCGTAATCAATCGGATACTGCTTTACTGTTTTTATCTCAAACAAATCCGCTCCGATCAACTTTTGAATTTTGTGAGCAACAACCAAAGTATTTCCTTCAGCAAGATTTACAATATTTCCTGAAACATAGTTGTTTCCTTTTCTCGAAAAATACGCTACTAAAACTTTAGACATATTAATTTCTTCCTTAACTAACTTTTGTACTGTTTTTTTATCTTAATCGCTTATTAAAGATATTTCCATGTTGTTTTTATAGCTTAATTATATAGAAATTTAGAAAAAATATTAAGGAATCTGTTATATATTTTCAAAACACTAATTAACAGTCAAATATGTCTTCAGCCAATTCATGACATTATCCGCAAGATATCGTTTTAATTTTTCACAAATCTCTTTATGATAATTATCCATCCAATTCAGTTCCTCAGATGTAAGCAAATTTTTGTCAATCATACGCCAATCAAATGGTACAAGAGAAAGAGTTTCAAATTCCAGAAAATTATCATCTGAATTATCTTTTATAAGCATCATATTTTCTAAACGGATTCCAAATTCTCCGTCTTTGTAATATCCAGGTTCATTTGAAATAACCATTCCGGAATGAAGATAAGAATTATTTCCTTTTCGATTTGCTGAAAGATATTCGTGAACACAAGACATATAGCCGATTCCATGACTTGTCGAATGCGGATAGTCTGCGGAATTACGCCACAAAAATTGCCTAGCGAAAGGTTCTAACTGAGCTAATGTCGTTCCTGCGGGAAATTTCATACAAGCAAAGGCTATGTGTCCTTTCAAAACTTGAGTGTAGAATAATTTCTGTTCATTGGTCGGAATATTTAAACAAATTGTACGAGTTATATCAGTTGTACCATATGTATATTGCCCTCCTGTATCCAGCAGTAATATATTTTTAATTTGTGCATTGCTTTGTTTAGTCGGAGAGTAATGAATAATAGCAGAATTTTCATCTGCAGCGGAAATACAAGGGAAACTATCGCTGATATATTCTTTATAACATTTTCTGAAATATATCAATTTTTCGGCGACTTCGATTTCCGTTAACTTTGTATTACTGTTATTACGATATAACCAATGTAATAAATTGATGATTGCGGCGGAATCCATTTCAGCAATATTCCTAATATCATTGATTTCGATTTTATTTTTTATCGCTTTAGGACTAATACAAGGATTACTAATATGCTGAAAATTGTTATGCTGAATATAGGCTGAAGTTTCAAATTCATCAACCCCGATATTAGAAAATTTTTCTAAATCCGCAGAAAGATCTTTTTCATATTTTATTTTTACATTGCATTCAGATGGATTAACAATTGTGCTGTACAGTTCATCCAAATAAAAAGTTAAATTCAGATTTTTTTCAACTAAAAGATAACCGAAAACGACCGGAGAAAACGGTGTATTAAAATCCCGAATATTCAATAACCATGAAATACTGCATGGATCACATAGTAGATACGCATCTAAATTATTAGCTTTAATCAAGTCAGATATGTAAAGAATTTTTTGTTCATGAATAATTCGTTTTATTTTATGGATTTTTAATTCACGTCTATGAGGCTCTAAGCAGAGTTCTTTTTCTAAATCACTTGCAATGAAATTATATTCAGCAAGGTTTTCTAAAATAGTTTTGAAAGATTTTATACTGAAAAATCGAGGATCATATGAAATTTTTGTACCAAAGCTAATATTATTTTTGATCCATTCTGTAATTTCAGCTAAATTGTAATTACAAATATCAAACTTTCGCAAATCGACAGATAACTTCGCCACAAGTTTATATCTGCCATCGACAAAAACCGCACTACGTTTCGGTGATATAACCACAGCTCCGGCAGATGCTGATAAACCAGTCAACGCTTTTAAAATATCGCACGTTTCATTTCTTTCACTCACGTACGGATATTTCCCGGATTTCTGATATAATATAGTAACGTCGGCTGTATTCATACCAACAATTTTACCAATAAAAATCCAACAACAACAGTAAGAATAACGATAGCCAAAGTAATTTTTTTATTTTCTTCCATAAAATTAAGAATCGGACCACCAAATTTTTTACAAAGTAATGAAAGAATCGTAAATCTCATACTTCTCGTAATCATTGAGGCAACTCCGAAAGTAACCAAATCAATTTTAGCAAACCCACTTGCGATAGTAATAATTTTGTATGGAATTGGAGTTAAGCCTTTAGCGCATATAATCCAAAAAGCCCAGTCATTTAATGTTTTTACGGTTGTTTCGAATTTATCCATTTGCCCATAAAATATAAGAATTTTAGATCCTATTAACTCAAAAAATTCATAACCGATATAATAGCCAAGAAAACCGCCAATAACAGACGCTAATGTACACATAATCGCATAGTACATCGCTTTATTTTTGTTTTTTGCGACAACAATAGCAATTAACGGATCAGGAGGAAGAGGAAAGAAAGATCTTTCGATAAAAGAGACGAACAATAATACTTTTACGGCATTTTTACTTTCTGCTTGCCGCATCATCCAATTGTATAGCTTTTCCACCATATTTTTTAACCCTTGTAATTATATTAAATAACAGACTACAGAAGACACTACAAACATCAGAGATGGATTATACACCAATTAATAATAATGCGATACACAAAATCGAATTTCTAAAGACAAATAGTAATGTAAGAATCAGCAGTTATTGCTAATACCATATTTTCTTGCGGATCAATTATTTTCGCTATTCCCATATATTGCGGATAATATTTGTATTTCGCTTGATATGTGAAATTATTGTCGCAAATAAAATCTTTAATACAAAATGTATCTAAAGAATCGTACAAGCCACATAATAATGCTTTACTTAATGATTCTTTCATGCACCAAACAACTGTTAATGGAATGATGTTTTCTTCAATCTTTTCTTGAGGCAATATCGTTCTTTTTAATGCGCAGATTTTTGTCGAATCTATATATTCCAAATCCATTCCAATTTTTCTTTTTTTAGAGAAGACTAAAGCTCCCGCATAATTTTTGGAATGTGAAATTGTAACAGCGTAGTCTAATTCATTTTCAAATAATGGATAGCCTTTTGTCGCATTAATTATATTAATTGTCGTCGGATTTATATCGCCTTTTATTTGCATTAATGCGATTTTTGCGGCTATTCTACCCATTGCGTAATGTTTTCTGCGTTTTTCTGACTTAAACCTATTACAAAATGATAATTCTTTGTCAGATAGCCATTTATGAAACAGTTCATCTTCAAATTTTCGAAATTTTATAACACAGCTACCGATAACATCAGAATCACTTTTAGATATTTCTTCGTTTTTATTAAAAGAAAAAGGAATTTTATCTATTACATCGTAATCTTCATTATTACATAAAAAATTCGCTAATTCCGACGCAACCATATAATAGGCTCCGAATTTATCTAAAATCTCGCCATTCCACCATTAACATGCAAAACTTGTCCTGTAATATATGACGCCTCTGAACTTGCAAGGAAGCCTACCGCCGCAGCAACTTCTTCTGGTTTTCCCACTCGGCCAACCGGAATACTTTTTTCTAATTGCTCTTTATGAGATGCTGAAATTTGATCAACCATAGGTGATTCAATCATCCCCGGAGCGACACAGTTTACTGTGATGTTTCTTGTCGCAAGCTCTAATGCCGCAACTTTAGATAAGCCAAAAAGACCGGATTTGGCGGCAGCATAATTTGCTTGTCCCGGATTACCAATTGCTCCAACTATTGAGGAAATATTGATAATACGCCCATATCTGCGCTTAATCATGCCTCGTACAGTTGCGCGCATAAGCCTGAATGGAGCCTCAAGATCAATACTCATGACATTATACCAAGCTTCATCTGTCATTTTCATAAGAAGATCATCTTTTGTTATTCCTGCGTTATTGACTAAAATATCTATATGGCCGCAAAGTCGTTCAACATTCGGTACAAGCTTATCCACAGCGTCAGCAACAGAAAGATTGCATGCAAACAAATTTACTCGTTCTGATAGTTCATCCGCTAATTTTTCCAAATTACCGATTCTTGTTCCTGATAATGCCAAAGTTGCGCCTTGTTTATGTAAAAATTTAGCAATTGCTCCGCCAATTGATCCTGTCGCTCCGGTAATTAACGCAACTTTTCCTTCAAGATTGAACAACATAATAACTATCTCCCACAACTACATATACTAAAAAATATTGCTATTACTTATATTGAACATCTATAAGTTCATACTCTTTTTTTCCCGATGGCGTTATTAATTTTATTTCATCTCCGACTTCTTTTCCTATCAAAGCTCGAGCTAACGGAGATTCTATTGAGATACGTTTTGCTTTTATATCAGCTTCGTCTACGCCAACTATTTTATATGAAATTTCTTCATCTGTATTAATATCGCAAATAGTGACCGTAGCCCCGAATTTTACAGTAGAACCGCTTAATTTTGTTATATCTATAACCTCAGCTCGTGCCAGTTTCGATTCTAACTCTTTAATTCGCCCTTCAATAAAACCTTGTTTATTTTTCGCATAATGATATTCAGCATTTTCAGATAAATCCCCGAGAGCTCGAGCTTCCGCAATCGCATTGACAATCGCAGGTCTTTCAACGAATTTCAAATTTTTTAACTCATCTTCTAAGGTTTTAAAACCTTCTGGAGTCATATGGACTTTTTCCATAATTCTTATCCTTTCCGCAAGAACTTATTTCGCTAAAAACTCTATCAGAACTAAAAAAATTAACCGACAACCTTCGGTACAACAAACATATTACACTCCTTCTGCGGAGCATTATCCATAACCGCAGGATTACAAGGGACAGCAACATCCTCTCTTTCATGTAACGTCGTTGTATATTGCATATCATCACTGACAGCAGAACAATCAACTTCTCCGAGTTGCTCTACAAAATGGAGAATACTGTTTAAACTTTCACATAATTCGTTAGTTTTCGATTCATCTAATTTTATTCTCGCTAAATGTGCGACTTTTTTTACATCATCAACAGAAACAGTCATTACAGTCTCCAACAAAATACACCCTTATTATTACAAAAGACTAAACAATTATGCAATGACTATAAAAAATAGAATAGCGATTTTTTTTGTTGCATCTTGACATTTCAAGCCAATGTATTAACATTCGTTTGTCTTAGAATTTATAAGAAAAGGTAGTTTTAATGAGCAAACGCATAGCCGCAAAACATAAAATAGACAGAAGATTAGGGGTAAATCTTTGGGGGCGAGGAAAGAGTCCTATTAATGAGAGGAATTATGCTCCGGGGCAACATGGAAGTAATAAGAAAAAACCAACTGATTATGGTGTTCAGCTTCTAGCAAAGCAGAAATTGAAAGGGTATTACGGGAATTTAAATGAGAGACAGTTCCGTAGAATTTTTCAAAAAGCTTCACAAATGCGTGGAGATACCAGCCAAAATATTATTGGTCTGTTGGAAAGTCGCCTAGATGCTGTTGTTTATCGTATGAAATTTGCCATGACAGTCTTTGCCGCAAGGCAGTTAATCAGCCATGGACATGTAATGGTAAACGGAAAGATTGTAAACATTGCTTCATATAAAGTTAATGAAGGCGATGTAATCGAAATTCGAGAAAAATCGAAGGAGAATTCCGTAATACTCGAAGCAGTTCAATCAACAGAAAGAGATTTGCCAACCTATGTTGATGTTGATCTGAAAGCTTTGAAGGGAACATATATACACATCCCAAAACTAGAAGATGTACCATATCCTGTCTCTATGGAACCGAATATCGTTATTGAGTTCTATTCGAGATAATTTTCTTAATTTCACAGAGATCTGCGCAGTGATTTATTTATTGCTGATAAACGTGGATCTCTTGTTTTCTATACGCCGAAATAGCTCAGATGGTAGAGCGGCTGATTCGTAATCAGTAGGTCGGAGGTTCGATTCCTCTTTTCGGCACCACCTCAAAAAATCAACAAAAATTGAAGATTGGAAAAGGTTGCGACAAGCAATAAATATGATTTTAGTTTCCAGATAGTCCGGTTTTTCCATTTGCGCCAATATATAACACCGCAAATTGCAAAAATTAACAAAATTTTAATTTGTTTTATGTACAATTTTTAAGAAAGATGTATTGCGGAGCAAGAAATGCGACACTTTTGTCGACCTGTGGTGACTAAATTGACAACGTGGGGGGGGTAAACCTTTGCCAAAAATGTATAAGATGGATCAATGAAAGCTGCAAACATCTTCGAAATAAGTTGCGTAGTAATGAGACGAGCGAAGCG
>JAFUZX010000056.1 GCA_017476405.1 Alphaproteobacteria bacterium
AGTTCATGCTCATTGGCATCCTCTCTTCGATCTATTTTTGATTGAGCTTGAATTGCAACAATACGCATTTGAGTAATGTGTTCTCGCTAGAGTCGTCGAGCAGCAACTCTACTTGCTGTATCAACCATTGACTCTGTATCTGGAGGTAATCTATCTCCAAGAACATCAGTAACGGCATCTCGAATGATCGTTCTAAAGCTATCTACATTAATTTGAGATACTAACAACGATCCGATTTCTCTTGTTTCAACTGTTCGCATTGCTGTTGAAGAATGATTCTGTCTTTCTATAGATGTATCCAAATGCGTATCCATCGCATACGTAAAATTGAACAATGTAACCAAAAGTCCTGTTAAAATCATTTTTTTCATAAAAACTTCTCCTGAATAATATAAAGTAAAAACAAATATCTATCTGGATTCATCAAACTCGCAAAGCGCCAAGTCCTTCTTCCTTATACTGATTTCATCAGTTACATCATGCTCATCATTTTTTTCTCCTGCAACTTTATGGCATATACAACGCCGCTACTTTCAATTAATGGTTGCATATCAAAAAAACAAAAGTCCAGAAAAAAAGTTACCGTTCAATTACCGTCGTAAATACAATTTGTGTCGTTTTTCTTCTTATAAATCAATTGGTTATAAAAGCATCGATTTACATCGATTACCGTTATGAATACAATGGCATTTTTTTGAGTAATATTTTTGATGCTTTTTATCACTTTTCTATCGATTTTTTACTGCATAGCTCTGGTTGCTTCAATCAAAAATTTTGCAACTAAATAATTTTTTTCAATTGGTAATATTTCTTCAAAATTATCGTTAAAAACTAAAAAATCCAGACATTCCAAAAATGATTGTTGAATATAAAAAATACAATCTGCCTCTTTCCGAAATTAAAGCAATACATTGAAAAAAACGATATTTTTATGGAACAAATTTAAAATGTTTTTTCCTTTGAAAATTCCCTCTTTTCTACCAATAAAGTATGTAAACGAATAAATACATTTGTAGTTTAGATCAGTCGATGTGCAATGATGCTCTTAGACTTAAAAATGAGTTATAACAGCCTCAGGTTGTCTTCGACATAATACTTTGTAAATTCGTAGTCTTTCCAGTAGATAATCTCAAAAACTTTCAGGCTGTTTTTGAAAAAGTCTTCCATGGATGCTTCTATATCGAATACGTTTTCTCGTTCAAGTTTGTCGTACTCTTCTTTGGATGCGATTTCTCTGCAAAAAACTTTCATTGACTTAAAAAATTTCTGAAAATATTTTTTAGCTGACTCGAAATTCTTCTGTCTGTACTTAATTATCGCAGCATGATAGTAGCAAGTATTGAAAAACAAATTCGCATAATTGTTTCTTTCTCGATCTTTCGTCGCAAACATATCTTCGCACGCTGCCAAAGCTTCATCAAGTCGATTCAAGCGTACCAAACATTCAGCCTCATGCATTTTTATTTTGAGCAAATAATCTCCTTTCATTAATTTCGTCAATATCTTTCGGGCTTTTTCGAAATAACTATAAGCCTGAGCAACTTTATTTAACCTCAGATGTGCCAATCCTCTTTCTCGTGCTATTAGTCCTTGAACATAAAACGTATCGCTGTTATCAAATCCTGATTCTTTGAGTAAATCTTCTGTCTCTTGCGCAATTTCAAATGCCTTTTGATAATGTGCCAGGGCGTTATGTATTCCCGCAAGCTTTATCTTATGAACAGCTTTACGACTGATAACCTCTTCAACAGTTGCGAACTTCGGATCTTCCAATACTTCTATTGCCTTTTCCATCAACGGAACAGCTTTGCGTGCATTCTCCCGATTTATTCCGTCCATGAAATAATTAAATGACATATCTTCGTAAATATTAGATTCTGACAGCTTCTTTTTCAGTTCATCCCCTTTCGCATTTTTAAGCGTATCCAATGCTGCAAGAAAATATTTGTTGGACTCTTCAAATTTGTGTTGTCGCATTCGAATAATTCCGAGCAAACGAAAATTTCTTACTTTCTTCATTGAAGCTTCCGTAAAAAATTTCAAACTCTCACTCAAATATTTATCCGCCTGCTTATTCTCATTTATTATCGTGCAAACTTCTCCGATCTTTAGTTTTATTAAAGCCAACTCATAGTTATCCAAACAATTCCATTGGCTGTTTATCTTCAATGCGGTCTTGAGATATTTTAATGAATCCAGCATTTTATGAGTTTTCTTCCGATGAATATCTGCAATCATCGATAACAATCTTATGTGATCTTTCCGAACATCCAAATCCTGAAAATTTTCCCGAAAAAGTTTTTCTGACAATGCCTCCGCATGAGGTAATAATTTTAGTTGATTCGTTAATCTGCTTTCATGAATACCACATAGATATTTAATCAACTGATCAATCATTGATTCTTTTTCTGCTTGGCTTAATGTGCTGATCATGTAATCCAAACCAACACTTTGTGTGCTGCGATGTATCGAAATCGTTTTTCCGCTATCTGTAATTAACGAATTTTGTTTTAAGCGGTTTATGAAATCATCTGCATCCATTACTCCGATAGTTTCTCTTAAAATTTTTTTCGGAATATTTTGCGAATCCATTAAACACATAAAAAATAACAACGACTTAAAAGCTTCATTATCTTTCAAAATTTCTCTGAAAGCCGAGCTCACTATTCCATATCGGGTTCTGCTGTAGTCTGCGTTTTCCAACAAAAATTTCCCTTGCGCTGTATCCAGTTTCTTGAACGAATTTTTCATCATTTCCTTATACGTGTCCATGGAAACTTTTGTGTTTCGCAAATAGTAAGCAACTGCGCATACATCTAACGGAAGTTCCGGAATATTTTGCAAAAATTCATCTACTTCTTTTTGTTTTTCTAAAGCCAATTTCGAAAAATCACATTTGAAAAGAATACTGCAAAATAACTCTCGTTTTTCTTTTTGAGATAAACCGCCTATATCCAAGATCTGCGAATCCGCTATAAAATTTGTTTCTTTTATATTCTCGTTTCGTGTCGTTATTATTACCGTGCCTTTTCCAAATACAACCGGATTTAACGGAAGATACGGTTTGATCTGTACAAGCGATACAACATTATCGAACAACAAAGCCCAATTCGACGATTTTTTCAAAATACCGGAAACAAATCTTATCAGCGATTTCTTTCTACTTGCCGCATCTTTGAGATTTTTGATTAGTTCCAGATTATTTTTTTCACTTTCTGAAACTGCAATGTACTCTGCTAAATCTAAATACGAGTTATTGAGACTTTCTTCCGTTTCAGCATTAATTTCAAATTTGATTTTACTTTCCGTGCTTGATAAAACTTCTCGCCCCAAAGTTGTTTTGCCTGCTCCTCCTGCTCCGACAATTACCACTGTTCTTATATCATCTTGTCTGTTCAAAATCTTCTGTGCTTGTCCTACTACTGCATAACGATTTAAGTAATTGTTTTGAAAATTGACTACGTTATTTACGCTTATATCATCACTTTGATCTATCCAAAAATACTTCTTCGTCGTAAAAATTACTGTAATCAAAAAAACTATTGAAACAGCAGAAACCATATAGAACAATCTGGATTTTTTTGTAGATACAGATAAAAGATACTCTCGTTTTTTTATTTCCTCAATCTCTTCCTTTATATCATGCTCTTGTGAATTTCGAAAAAATTCAATCAACTCTTCCTTTGAAGATGCGTTCGTCTTTTTCATCAAGGTTGCGATATAACTTCCAACCATCCTTAATGATATTCCAGTTTCCTTTGAAATCTCTTTATAAGAGGGACTTTTCATAAGAACACTTACAATTAATAATTCTTGCTCAGAAAACGACATACTACCAATATTTATTATCTTGTTCTTTGGCATACCACTCCTTTTTTTATCCTATCTATAAAAACATTATCAAAAAACAATTGTGGATTGCAAATATAAAACAGTAAAAACAATCTAAAATTGCGCCATTATAAATAGCACAAACATATCTTTTTCAACTTGTTGATAAAGAATAAAAAAAATGGAAGCCAATAAAAGACTTCCACTATAAGTATAAAAACAATAATTTACTTTACAGCATCTTTAAGAGTTTTTCCAGCCTTAAACTTCACAGATTTTGAAGCTGGAATTTGAATATTCTTTCCTGTTTTAAAATTGCGTCCGATTCTTTCCGCTCTGTTTGCTACAGAAAACGTACCGAAGCCAACTAATGTAACATCATCGTCTTTTTTCATGGCTTCGGTTACTGTCTCAACAAAAGAATCCAAAAACTTTTCGGTATCCTTAACTGTTGAGCCGGATTTTTCAGAAATCGCTTTTACTAATTCTGATTTGTTCATTACAAAAACTCCTTTAAAACTCAAAGACTAAAAAAACATACCACGAGTTTTTTGAAACCTCAATGCTAATATCTTCTTTTCTTGATTTTTCAATAAAAATGCATATTTTCACAATGAATGATTTGACTTAAAGACATAAGCAAGCGATATATAGCTTACGATTAAAGAATACAGGTGAAACAATGACTGATATGAGTAAACAAACGATTTACGGAGTTTTAAATGAAGCTGAGGGATTTTCAATTTCCGATAATTATACTTGGACATCAACAAAGTGTAGACTGTTTTGGAAT
>JAFUZX010000057.1 GCA_017476405.1 Alphaproteobacteria bacterium
AAAAAATAATAAATTAGGGAGTGCTAAACTCCCTTTTCTCTTTCTATCTTTATTTTTTTTATAATTGTAAGACATATTAATGCGCATATTGACATGTAGAGTCCGTTGCTGAGGGTGGTTTATGTTTTTAAAGTTAAAAATTCATTCGCAATTAGTGTTGTGCCTCCGAAAATGGCCGTTGTAACTGACCATGCGAAGCTTGTACCACTGTATTTTGTTCCTGTTTTAAATTGCTTTACTATAATTGTAAAAAATGTCGCTGAAACTATTGCGTCGATTAATCCATATATAAGCTGTCCAATCACAGTGTACAGAAAATCCCCACTGGTTGCTGAATACATTATAAGAGGGCTAAGAAATAACGCTCCCAACAATCCTTTTTCACACAATTTGTAACCATCATATTTATCAGCGATCATCGCAAAAATCGGAATAAGCAATGTGTTGAATCCTACGCCAATAGTTAAGGCAAATGTAGCCTGATCTTGCGCAAGATGCCCTATGTTTACAGCAATTGTTTTGTAATAAATATTTCCTGTATATACATATACAGATACAAACATCGAAAAAACAGCCGTACATAATAAGCCTGTTTTGTTATGTTTCCATGCCGCTATTATCGGAAATTTGAAAAGTGAATTATTTTCTTTCGCAATACAGAAATCTTCAGTTTCATCCATATCTTTGCGCATGTATATTGAAAGAACAGCTAATACAGAACTCAATAAAAACGGGAATCTCCAAAAACCAAAGCAATTGATCGGATCGACCTTTGTTACGACTGTTGCCATTATTCCGCCAAAAACCATACCAGCGGCTGAAGCAAATGAAGTCCATGAACCAGCTAAAAATGGATACTTTTTGTTATACTCCGTTAATATTACAGTTGCACCATTAAATTCTCCACCAACAGCAAAACCTTGCATCATTCTGAAAACAATAAGCAAAAATGATGAGAGTGTTCCGAAAGATTCATACGTTGGCAGAGCACCTATCGCAAACGTTGCTACCGACATAAGCAACAGCGACACAATCATAGGCGGTTTCCGACCGTATTTATCTCCAATGTGCCCAAAAAATATTGCTCCAACAGGTCGCATAAAATAACTTGTAGCAAAAACTCCATAAATCTTTAAACGAGCAAGATCAGGGTTATCAACAGGAAAAAATATTCGCGATAAGTAATCGATCATGTACGCAAAAAACGTAAATTCCGCCCATTCGAGCAGAGTTCCCAGACTAACAATAATAGTATTTTTGTAGTTCTTATTCATGAATCCATTATTAACATTAGTTCAATCCGCAAATTATAAGGAAAAGTTAACGTACTTTAAAGCGTCACATTTCTTGATTTTGTTATATAATTTTCAGTGAGAAAATTACAAAAAAACACTGTATTGATGAGTTGATAAATAATGATTAGATACTTTATAACCCTTATGATGTCATTACTGTTTTTCCCGATATTTAGCGCCAATATTCTTATATATAATGATGAAGGAGTGGATGAAGCTTGCTTACAGTGGGTAATTACTTTCTTCCAAGAAAAAGGAGATATAATTAAAGTAGTAAATGCTGATTTTTTAATTAGTACATCAAAATGGATAGACCAATACGACAAAATCGTTATTCCTGGTGGTGCAGATTGTCCGTATCATCGAAAATTGAAAGGAAAAGGGTGTAGTAATATCAAAAAATTTGTTAAAAATGGAGGGACATACATAGGTATTTGCGCTGGCGGATATTTTGGTTGCGAAAAAGTTGAATTTGCATTAAAAACAAATTTAGAAGTTAATGAAAGTCGAGAACTTGCATTTTTTCCCGGAGCTGCTCGAGGTCCGATGTTGAAACCTTACGTTTATAATAGTGAAAAAGGAGCTAGTGCAGCAAAAATTAGATCATCAATCGATGGTAGTATATTTTATTCATATCATAACGGGGGTTCGACATTTATTTTTAACGAATCTGATCAAAATAATGTAGAAGTTTTAGCTGAGTATGTGGATGCAGGTAATGCACCGGCAGTAGTGAGATGTAAATATGGGAAAGGACAGGCTATTTTAAGTGGAATTCATTTCGAAGCTAATCAAGAACTCTTACTTTCTACATCTTCAAAAGAGGAATTTGGCGAAATAAAAGTAATTGCAGAAAAAATAAAAAGTACATCCAAGATCAGAGAAGGTTTTCTAAAAAGAATTTTATGATTATTTCTTTAGGAAAATCAAAAAAGGTACTGTAAACCAATTGAATTAATGCGGATGCGAAGTCCCCGTAATTTCGTTAACGACAGAAATTTTTATTTTGGTTAACTTTAACGATGAATAGGGACTGAATAGGATTATATTAGCCTTATCTGTATCTGAAATTTAAGTATAAAACTTTACTTCCGGCTTTTCCGTATTTTCTGAAAAAATGATATAATTTTATGTGTCACAAGGAGGTAGTCATGGCGTTAATGAAGAAATCGGAATTAGCGCAAAAGTTGAGCAAGATTTTATTATAAAGCTCCATTTCTTGCTTCAGAAACGGAATTTTGCTTTTTCGTGTTCCAATAATTTCGCTTTTACGAATATTCCAGTGGCATATCCAGTTAATTTGCCTTTTGATCCGATAACTCTGTGACACGGAATAATGATTGGAATCGGATTACGTCCCACAGCTCCGCCAATAGCTTGAGCTGACATTTTTGTTATTCCTCTTTGTTTAGCGATTAATTTCGCAATATCTCCGTAACTTATTGTTTTACCATACGGAATTTCACAGAGAATCTTCCAAACGCTTTGTTGAAAACTATTTCCAATGGGAGCCAGCAAAAGTTTATTTATTTCAGGTCGTTCTCCTTTAAAATATTTATTTAGCCAAATTTTTGTATGATCAAAAATTTCAAAATCATAATTTTCAATTAAAGTGATATATGGAGAAGCACAAAAATATTTTTGATTTTCAAACCAAAGACCTATGAGATGTTCACCATCAGAAGCTAAAGTAATATTTCCTATTGGTGATGAGCAATGAGTTTTATAAAAAATAACATTCAACATCTATTGCGAATTCTTTTTCTAGAATTTAATTTTCAATTTTGAACGATTTCGCAAAAATTCCGGTACTTCAGATAAAGGATTGTCTCTGAGGTCAATTTCTTCTAACTTTGTGAGCCGAGAAATCGATTCCGGTAATTTCGTCAATTGCTTTTTCCGTATAAATTTTTTCAGAATAATTTTCCTTATTCCCGTTTTTTTCGTAATAATGCGAATGATGATAAAAAGTTTTTCCTCCGTTATCAGTATGCATAAATTTATCAAAATTTTTTATGGAAAAATGCGAAATGGTCATCGGAACAATTATCGAAGGCGTTATTAAAATCAAACAAATAATTATGTCTGCAATCCGAGATGCAATATGTTTTTGTCGAAACTCATTCAGGTAAGAACCGATATTTTCTAAGGAAAAATCTGAAAGCTCCTGATTCGTTTTTTCAATTTCCTCTGTTTGAAAATGTTTGCGTCTTAAAAATTCATCCGCAATAAATGATATAACCCCCAATGCGCCGCAAGATAATCCGCACGGAATCGAAGTAGGTTTAAAATTTTCCAACAAATGATATCCCTGAGTAACTCGTTTTTTTACGATTCTGTAGTAAAGAGCATTTCCGAAAATGCCTAACAAAATGTGAAGGATCAAGGGAAATCCGCCAAAAGGAATCCAAAAGAAAAAAGGTATAAATGCCGTCCAAAAACTTAAATAGGTAAACAAAAAAGCCAGAAAAGAATATGCGTGCATTTTTCGATACGCCAGCCAACACGGTCCGAAAAAGAAAGCTGACCAATTCCAAGTATTTTTTCCGACTGCATCCAAACGTTCAAACGCATCCAAATAATATTTTTCGTTTCCGTAATATTTGCCGCTCATATTTTTTCTCTCCATATTTTTAAACTTGGATACAGCTTAATTATAGCATTAAATGGTTAAAGTTGATAATTCTCCTATTGATTTTTTTACGAAAAATAACATCGAAAATATTTTTGCAATTTTATTATTATTTTTTATGAACATAAAAAAAACTATACAATTGCTATTGACACAAACGTTCTATTATTTTATCTTGCAACTGCATCTTACGAAGATGCATATAGTATGAGCGGGGGTGTAGCTCAGTTGGTTAGAGCGTCGGCTTGTCACGCCGAAGGTCGCGAGTTCAAGTCTCGTCACTCCCGCCATTTATTTTTCAGCTAAAAAGTTCATTTCCAACTAAGGGAGTTTTTGAGAAAATTAAAAATTTTCCCCTAAATTGCCCCCTATAATAGATCTCTTACGAAAGTATGAAGTAAGCAGACTTGTGAAGAGGAGCTAAAGAGAGAAATGAGCTTAAGCGAACCGCAAATTATAGATTCCAGCGATGATATTGAAACAGAGATGGAATTTTTTTCTGAACGTCTTTCCACTTCGAACTGAGTTTGCAAATTATTTTGCGAAATTCGGATAACCTTACTCCTGTTAACCTTGAAAAATTCTTATTTTGATTACAAAGTCTATCGAAATTCAGCATAATTAACCTTTTTTTTTCGCTGAGTTTCGCTCTTTCTTCTTCCAATTGCTACATCTTTCTTACTTTTGCAACTGATTTAATAAGAAAATATTTTGGCGTAGTTAGTCAAACAGGAATTCTTTTAAAAAATCTATTGCAGAGAATATTGCACTAGGAAGTAAATTTAAAAACATTAAACGAAATGCGCAGGAGTTCATGATTTTATCATAAAATTACCTCAAGGTTACGAGACTATAATCGAAGAAAGAGGCTCAAATCTTTCAGCAGGGCAACGTCAGCGAATCATGATCGCATGCGCAGTCATCAGAAAGCCAAAAATTTTCATATGCTGATGCAGATGGAATAATTTTCAATTTGGTTGCTCATGAAAATACTGTCATTTCGATTTCTCAAATTATAGCTCAATTAGTTCCGAAAAATGACGCAATTGAAGTTGAAGCGATTATGAGCAAAGCCAACTGCGGATTGATTGAAGTCGGAAATAAAACAATTGTTAAATTACAGGCTTTTCCTTATCAAATTTACGGAACGCTGAAAGGAAAAGTGAAATCAATTTTGCCTGTGTCCATGAACAATGTGACTAAACAAAACGGGGTGAGCGTGCGGATAAAACTCAACACTCAAAAAATAAAAACTGAAAAAAATGAGATTACATTAAAGCCTATGATGCAGCTGAAAGCGGTTGTAAATGTTTCAAAAGTTTGTATCGAAAATATTTGCAGATGTATATGATCCTTGCTGCGGTTCTGGCGGAATGTTTGTTCAATCGGTTAAATTCTTGCTCTGTCACAACTACAGCTGACATCATTATACAGAACTATATCCTGACTTCGGAACGTTATGTTGGTATCGAAGATGCGATTTTGGATGACGACCCATTTGATGATAAAATGAAAATGTTAACTTCGGAGTTGTCAGAAATGTTTAAACAATCGCATAAATTAGAAGAGGATATAAAGCAGAGGCTGTAAGAAATAGGATGGGAGATAAAATGAGAAAAGCAATGCGTATAAATAAGTTATTAAAGAACATATAAAAAATAAGGAGATCATTATATGGAAAATAAAACGACAGATAGGCAAAATTTATCTATTCATACATTAATAGAATATTTTAAACAAATGAATATTCAACAAATATTTGCAAAAAATGAATGCGCATTGTCTAAATATATACAAATAAATAATGTATTAAGAGAATATGAAGAATTCCATATTATTGTAGATTTTATTGAAGCATTTAAAAATGGAGAACTATATGACTTTACAATCAAAATGATAATTAAAAATATACTGTATTGCTAATGAACAGAAAAAGAACATTAATAATTTGCGTTACTAATAGAAATGAAGTTTAATTATTATCTTTTGAAAGATTTTGTCCATATAAAATATGGTAAAAATCAAAAAAATGTAGCTTTTAATAAAGATTCATACCCAATATATGGAACAGGTGGTTTAATAAGGCACGTCACTAAGTTTTTGTACGACAAAACTTCTGTATTAATAGGCAGGAAAGGAACAATTGATAGAGTAAAATATGCTCA
>JAFUZX010000058.1 GCA_017476405.1 Alphaproteobacteria bacterium
CTACGTACACTGCGGGAGACAATGTACAGATAACAGATGAAAATGTTATATCGGCGACTGATACTACGTACACAGCAGGAGCTAATGTACAGATATCAGATGAAAATGTTATATCTGCAACCGATACTACGTACACAGCAGGAGCTAATGTTCAGATATCAGATGAAAATGTTATATCTTCAAGTGGTGGTACCTATACAGCAGGAGACGGCATAGCAATTAACGACAGTGTAATTTCAGTTGATCTGAAATTTGTAGATCCTTTTAATTGGGAGTCAATCATTCTACCAACTTCTTCGGGGTGGCTCTCGGTATGTTATGGAGACGGAAAGTTTGTCGCGGTACCCAGTTCCTCTGACACGGCTGCATATAGCGAAGACGGTATTACCTGGACAGCGACAACTCTGCCATCATCTACGAGTTGGAGATCAGTGTGCTATGGAAACAGCAAATTTGTTACGATAGCAGATAGCAGCAATAAAGCGGCGTATAGCGAAGACGGAATTATTTGGACAGCAGCTACTATGCCCTCTACTGCAACTTGGAGGGGTCTCAGCTATGGAAACGGGAAATTCGTAGCAGTAGCGAGAAACTCGACCAAAGTAGCATATAGCGAGGATGGGATTACTTGGGTAGAAGAAACAAATATGCCGTCTAGTGCAGGCTGGTTTTCAATGTGTTACGGAGGCGACAAGTTCGTTACGGTAGCCTATGGCTCTAACAAAGTGGCCTACAGTTCAGACGGTATTACCTGGACCGAAACTACTATGCCATCTAGCGCAAACTGGTACTCAGTGTGCTATGGAAACGGGAAATTCGTAGCAGTAGCAGGCAGCGGCTCCAACAAAGCAGCATATAGTACAGATGGTATAAACTGGATAGCAACCACTCTACCGCTTGCTAAGTATTGGGGCCCAACATGTTATGGAGATGGTAAGTTCTTAGTATTGATGCAGGATTCTTCTGTACCTTCGGCAGCGTATAGTACAGATGGTATAAACTGGACAACATATACTTGGTTAAATTATGGGAGCTGGACATCAATATGTTACGGAAAAGGAAGATTCGTTGCGGTAAACTATTACTACGGCAGAGCAATTTATAGTAGAAGCAGCAGAGTCAGAAGTATATATGAAGTATTATTATTTACCTTCAAAAAAGCCTCTATGCCACTTAATACCGCTTGGCAATCAATATGTTACGGAGATGGGAAATACGTTGCGACTGTAAGCTCAACTAGTGAAGCCAGAGCTGCCTACAGCGAGGATGGAATAAACTGGACAATAACCAATCTTCCGTCTGGTACTTATTATTATTGGACTTCTTCGTGCTATGGAGATGGTAAGTTCGTAGCAATAGTAGCCTCCGGTAACACAACTAACCAAGCAGCGTACAGTACAGATGGTATTACATGGACAGCGACAACTCTGCCGAAGTCTTCACAATGGAAGTCTGTCTGCTATGGAAATGGAAAATTTGTAGCGACTTCCTACCCCTCCTATGCAGCGTATAGTACAAACGGTATTACCTGGGTCTCAGCTACTATGCCGTCTTCTGCTACCTGGCGCTCCGTCTGCTATGGAAACGAGAAATTCGTAGCGGTAGCCTATAACTCCAACAAGGCAGCGTATAGCGAAGACGGTATTACATGGACCGAAACAACTATGCCGTCTAATGCTTATTGGTACTCAGTGTGCTATGGAAACGGGAAATTCGTCGCAGTAGCAGGCGCCGGCTCCAACAAAGCAGCATATAGTACAGATGGTATAAACTGGATAGCAGTTACTATGCCATTTGCCGCTTCTTGGAACTCCGTCTGTTATGGCAATGGTAAGTTCGTAGCAGTAGCGACTTCTAGCAACAGAGGGGCGTTCAGTATAGACGGTATTACCTGGGCGGAAACTACTATGCCATCATTAGCAAGTTGGTACGCAATATGTTACGGAGGCGACAAGTTCGTCGCAGTGGCTAATAATTCCAACCTAGTAGCGTATACATGACGAAGGAGAAAAAAATGAAGAAAACATTTTTCATACCGAGAGAGAGTCCGAACACAGCTAACTTAACTGTAAGATCAGATCCTCGAATACTTGTTCAGATTGTTAATAATCTGCAGAAATTATTGAGGAGACGAGGGAAATCCTCTGCTCCAATAGCAAGAGCTACAGGAGATTTTTTCGCTAATATTTTGAGAAAACAGGAGGGGTAATATGGTTACATTATCAGAATTTAGAGCAGATGATGCATACAGAATGGACTGGATAGAAGCGGAAGATTTAGCCGGCATGCTCCGAAATAACCGATATATCTTTGAGTATTTGGAACAAGAAGGCAATACACGCACAATGACTAATGAAAGCGGAGATATTTTGGGTATTATCGTTCTTCAACCGTATCATTCCGGCTGGTGTGATATATCCATGTTTATGGCCAGACCTATGCAAGAAGAGTTCAACAAAGAAATATATCAGGCGTTACAAGATATAGTTAATGATCTGAAGAGTAAATACAACCGTATTTCTCTCAATGGTAAGACATCAAATGACAAACTTACGAAACTCATTAAACATCTGGGTTTTGAGGAAGAAGGAATCATGCGCAAATACGGCTGTCATGGAGAAGACTTTACTTTGTATAGCATCATAAAGGAGAACAAATAATGTGTGGAGGAGGTTTTGTTAAAAGTGTCTGGCAAGCAACCGTGGAAAGACCGATTCGAGCAGTAAGACATAATCCGGTTAATATCCTTCATGCGGCGGTTGGCATAGCCACAGGCAATCCTTGGCTTGCGGGAGCTGCAGGAGCAGGAGTTGGAGCGATGAATGGCGGTATTGGCGGAGCTGTTAAGGGCGGTCTGGGTGCCGGTATAGGCACATGGATGGGCAGTGCGGGAGGACTTAGCACAGCGCAAAGCCTACCTGCTTTAGCAATTGGAAAAACAGCTTATGTGGCAGGTATGACGGGCTTAGGAACAGCGATAGGCAATAGTATGGCTAGCCAGTTATCAGCACCTGTATTACCATCAGGACAAGCGCCTAATGGTGCACCAATAAACATACCATCATTTGAACAATTACAGCGGAATGCTGTAGTAAATACTCAGCGAGCGTTTGATCGAGAGGGTGTTTATCACTTGCTTAATCCTTTTAAGAGGTTTAACAGCCAAATTCAGCCGTGGGAACGTGACAACTATCCGTCACTTAAGAAAACAGCTAAGAGCAGAATAAAGAAAATGACATAAAGATGGCGGAAGAAGGGCAAATACAACAACAGAACATGATACAGATGCTTTTAGGGCCGTATATTAACCCTGAACGACTGATTCATAAGTATGAGAACGCTAAAAGAGCACGGCAACCGTGGGACAGCAAATGGCAAATAATTCAGGATCAAATATTTCCTGATTATAGAGACTACCTAAACACGACAGCGGTAAAAAGCTCACCGCAAACGAGTGAAATTAAGGCGCATACAGGAGCAGTTTCGGGTCTTATCAATAAGGTTGTATCCCTTATAAGCGCAAAGACATGTGATCCATCAGTCAGATGGCTGGATTTGAAGTTTGAAGATGATTCACTAAATAAGGCTTTTGCGTCTCGTGAGTGGTTACATCAGTGTCGAGAAGCGTTGTATCGATTATTTGCGCAGCCTCGCAGTCATTTCTATACCAGTACATTTTCTTCTTTACTTGATTGGTTTGGGATAGGAACAGGCTGCCGAGAAATTATTCTCAGACGAGACACAGGAGAAATCCAATTTATTAACGTGCCAATGCAGGATATTTTTATTGATATTTCAGGCTATGGAGACATTGATATAACGTATAGGCGCATGCAGCTTACAGCCCATCAAGCATATCAGCTATGGGGAGACGCATTACATCCGAAGATGCAATCTTCAGCAGTTAAGGAAGATCAAACGCCAACCGAACAGAAGTACGAGTTTTTCGAAGTTGTTATGCCGAACCCTGTACAACAGCAATTTCCCGGATTGAAGTATGTATCGTGCGTAATTGATAAATCCAATAAATCAGTGGTTGATATAGGTATGCATCATATGAGTCCGTATGTTGTATCAAGATTTTTTGTTGCTCCGGGAGAGGCGTATGGAAGATCGTACGTATGGAACGCAATGCCAACCATAACTGCGATCAACCGGCTAAATAAACGCCAGTTGCAATTATTGGACTATGCCACGAATCCACCTATTCTTGTGAGAGATGAAACAACAGTAAATCAAAAACAACTTGTACCCGGAGCGTTTATTCAAGGGTTGGATATCGATGGAAGACCTACCTATCAACCGATGCAGTTAGGAGGTAATTTACCGCTATTGATGGAGTACTACCAGTCATTGTTGCGAGATTTGGAAGACGCTCTTGTTGCTCGAGATGTTATACCGGCGGAAGCTCCAAATATGACAGCGACTGAAGTCAATCAGCGAGAGATACAAGCATTCAATCGTATTCGCCCGCTTATTGTTCGTCTGGAAACGGAGGATTTGAACCACACCGTATTACGAACGCTAAAATTACTGGAACAAACCGGGAAACTTCCCCCGTTTCCGTACGATAATTTGGGAATATATCCGGAGCAATTACCGGATCCTCTTACGCAACTCAAAATAACATTTGGCGGACAAATGGCGAAAATGCAGCGAATGCAGGAAATTGCGGATAACGAAAGCCTCATGAATAAAACGCTTATGGCAGCGCAACAAGATCCGTCTGTCTTAGATCGTATTAATCTTGATCGCATTATAGCAAACGATGCGGAAATTATCGGCAATACGAACGGAGTAATTAATTCAGACGAAGTTGTACAGCAGATACGAGAGCAAAGAGCGAAACAACAGGAAGCGGAACAGCAAGCACAACAGCAGACAATGATGATAGATAACTTTTTGAAGCTAAGGGAGGCAGGAATTGGTGCAACAGCATAAGAAAAAAACGCTGGTAAGACATGAGGCGATTCAACGACTAATACAAGGTGAAGACGGAACTGAACTTGTGAAATATTTGGGAGATATTTGTTTGCGGAATCTTGGGTGTCCATGTAAGGATCCACTGGAATACGCATTCAATGAGGGCAAAAGAAGTGTATTTTTAGCTATTTTGCAAATGGCGGAATTAAATACAGCGGAATTTGTCAGGTCTATGGTCAAAGATAACGAAGAAGAGGAGTATTTTTAATGGAAGAACAATCATATCAAGAGACGCCTGATAGCGGATATCAATCGAATAACAGCTATCAATCACAGGGAACACCTGATACTCAAGGATGGGACTATTTTAATTCCAACTTTAAGTCTATGGTACCGCCACAATATCAACAAATGGTATCGAAGTATAATAATTTTACGGATTTTTTGGATAGCTATAATGCGCAACAAGGATTAATTGGAAAGAAAGTCAGTGATTATGCCAGCGCTGATTGGCAGACATATGCCAATATGATGCAGCAGACGACAGGGATTCCGGCCGATCCGTCAGGTTATCAATTAGAGAGACAAGAAGGAAGTATCTTAGATGAGAACGATGACGCCTTATGCCGAGAATTAGCTTGTGGTTTAGGCCTAAATAATGATCAAGCAAACGGCTTACAAGTAGCAATGGAAAATTTCGGGCAGTTGGTTCGTGATGCCGATTATCAGCAACAGATGGCAGTACAACAGGAACTGGAACAGAGATGGGGCAACAATTATCAGTATAAAGAGCAAGCGATACACAATGCGTTTACAAGTGTAATTCCTCAGTTATTTGGTGAAACGCCGGAGGTTTTCGGAACGGATTTACAAGCTGCGATGGCTCGGTATCCTACGGTTGCGAGATTAGTTGCGGCAGTTGGTGAATTGGCAATGAGTACTCCGACTGGTGGTTACGGCAATACGACAACACCGCAAGGAGCCGCAGCGCAAATTGAACAGCTGAGAAGTGATCCTGAGTTTATGAATAAATATATTAATACCTATCATCCGCAACATTCACAAGCGAAGGAGACAATGCAAAAACTCGTTAGGCTAAAAAACGGGGAACTATAAAAAAAATCCCTTTCCTGTCAGAAAGGGAAAGGGACAAAGAAATAGAATGTTAGTTAACTATGTTTGAACATATAAAACATAAATTATTATATATCATTTTTCATTTTTGGTACATCTATTTTTATTGCGTATAATGTAATCAGAGTGGGAATTCTCTCATTATGGTTTGAGGTTCTAGAACTTAAATCAGAGTAGGAGATACTTCTGTTTTTGAACTTATTTGTTATGTTTTTTAACAAATTTGTTTGCATGCAGAACCTCTAATGTGTTCCTGCTCTATCGGTATTTTTTCAGGATACCGCTTTTAGACTTGAGTTGTCTGTTATCAGACTACGGACACCCTCGTTAGAGGCCCTGAAGGCTCAGTAATAAGCGCCCTTAAAGAAATCAACGATTAATTGGTTTGATTATTTTTTAAGGGAGATTATTACCATGGCAGGATGGGAATTAACGAACTCATTTTTAGAAGAGTTTGACATGACATTTCACCCTTATCTATCACAGAGAGGGTCACAATTAATGCAGGCGTGTGTACAGGAGCCTGTACAAGGAGCTGTAAAATACGTTAGATTTCAAAATGTTGGTGATGCCCATTGGGTGACATCGCACGGAGATCCGACGAATTTCACAACAATTGAGTATGATAGACGCAGATTGAAGCCAACAGGCCTTGAATGCGCTATTACACTTGATGAATACGATATGGTACAACAGGGCACACCTGATCCGGGAATGTTGGCGCAACAGGCGGCAAATGCCTGCGGTCGTAAGATTGATGAATTAATTATTCAAGGAATCAATGGCCCAGCATACACAGAATCACAGGGAGAGGTAGTTCTTTCAGGAGCTGAAAGTGTTTCAGCTGGAGCTACACCGGCGGCAGTTGTATCTAATTACGATAAAACACAAACAATCGCATGGAATGACGCTACAGCTTGCGGTGATTTAACAGACAGTCCTCTAATTACACATGTTGGACTCAGTAC
>JAFUZX010000059.1 GCA_017476405.1 Alphaproteobacteria bacterium
CTGGATCTGCTTCCAGGGCGACGGCGAGCTGCACGTGACGGTCCAGGGCGGAGCGTCAAAGCCGGAGCTCAAATTTTGCAATGTTTCGGGAGACACGGACGTTCACCCGATCAGTGCACAAACGACCTACATAATCACGCCTGACAAAATCCAAAACGGCTCGGAGGGCAACTATTACCTCGACTTCGACATGACCAACATCAAATTGGTGTCGGCAGAAATCACTAACGTCCCGGAATCGTCCATCACAGCAACAAGTTTGACCTACAATAACCTCGACATTACAGGCACCGGTTCGGGATCGTATCTCTCTTGGGCAACGGAAAGCTACAGTGATCCATATACTAGCACTTGTTATAATACGTGCTATAATACTTGCTATCAGAGCTGTTCTAAAACATGCTATCAACGCTGTTATTCAAGTGGAAGCTCGACGACATATACCGGGCTCAAGAATGTATCTTATGCCGCAAGTACTGTAGCTGGTACTTATGGGATTTGTTACCATAGCAGCAATTTTGTTATTAGCGCAAGGAGCTGCTATTACTATGGTAATACTAGTGGTAGTTCATGGACAAAATACAGTGCATCTAATGATTTGTACTCTGTTTGTAGCACTGGTAGTAAATTTATTGCTGTAGGTCAAGGTGGACGAATGTGGGATTCTTCAGGTGATTGCGGAACAAGTAATTTGAGTAGTAAAGATGCAAATTCTATAATATATGCCAATGGTTGTTTTATGGTAGGCTGTTCTGGTGGATGGATATACAAAAGCGGTAGCTCTAACAGTTGGGGATGGAGTTCAAAAAATCCATGGAGTGGTAGTAATGCCGTTTACGCAATAGCATACGGAAATTCAAAATTCGTTGCCGTTGGAGCAGGAGGAAAGGTTTCTTACTCAAGCGATTCAGGTGGAGATAATTGGCAAAAGGATTCTGCCAGTTCCGGCGTCAGTAACGATTTGCGGGCAGTGGCATACGGTGGCGGCTATTTTGTTGCGGTTGGTTCGAGTGGAAGAATAATAAGGTCATCGAATGGTACAAGCTGGTCTACAGTAAGTTCGCCAACAAGCAATAGTTTGTGGGCTATTATATATGCCAATGGTCATTTTGTTGCTGGAGGCGATAGTGGACAGGTGATAATATCAGATTCGACTGGTTCCAGTTGGAGTAGTTATAGTGCTGGAAGCAGTCGTATACGTGGAATAGCATATTATAGTGGTAAGCTTATATTTATATATGAGCCAGGCGGAGTTTACACAGCAACAGGTCCTACTTACACAGAAACAAGCAGCGGATATTACTACGATTGCAACCCGTATACATGCTACTATGATTGTAACCCGTACAATTGCAATCCTTACGACTGCAATGCATACAGTTGTACGAAATATCGCACTCGTTACTACGCCTACATAAGGAATTCGCAACAACGTGATCTTATTTATGGAATAGGAACCTCAATTTACAATGTTTCTTCGTCAAGTTTAAGCTATTCTTCGCCATATTATCGCTATCAGACGCAGTCAGGGCTCACCAGCAGCAGCCATTCGGGAACATTTGCGGCAACATTGTACGACACGCCGTCAGTTTCTTGCTATGATCTCATAGATTTCACCTCAAGTACAAGTTCAAAGCGAGGGTATATGTCCTCAACTTTTTCAGGTAGCAAAAATTACACAACAAACTCAGGGTGGGGTCTCTACACGGTCTCATCAGGCAGCGGAAAACTGCGGACACCTTACAGAGGCGATATGACCATCGAAGTTACCTGTTCTCCGACAGTTAGTAGCGGGACTTTCGCAGGAACAACCGTATCTCGAGGAAGCAAATGTACGAAAACTATCAGCGCATCGCAGCTGACATACAATAGCAGCGCTAACCTATACGAAATCGAACTTTCGGCGAGTAATATCGTGCTGTTAAACGCAAAACTTACTTCGGCCGAACCGAAAGTCAGTTACTCACCGAGTTTATCAAATTCACGACTGGTTGATTGGAGGTATTCAACTCTTTCAATGCCAACGGATATCACGTATTCCGGCAGCTATTCCAATTACGACAGCAGCACTGGATATCATCGTATGCATTCGAGCTACAGTCCGTATTTCTACAACACAAGTTACGCAAGCGATATTACGGAGGTTTTTGACGTAAAAAGTCTGATGTTCGGAAATATCACGATGCCCAGCTATACATACTCCTCAAACAACACATATTTGACAGGGACATTGAGGTTATTTTCTCCGTTGTATCGTGGCTCAAGTTACAAATATTCGAGATTGTATCCGTATTCCTCGAGTTATAATAATTATGCGAATCGTTGGAGTACGAGCTTTTCAGTGCCGATGAATAAAGTACTTGCATATACCGGATATCAGTCAACAAACGAGACTCCGACGCATGCAGTTGCGGCTGTGACGGCGGCGGCGTGTGCGAAATTAAAGAGCGATTGGGGAACGAATTTGAGGATTTATGTCGTGAAATATCGGGAGCAGGTGAATTATAAGACTTTTCCTATTTACAATGCGTCACAAAGTGATGTGGCACATGATTATACGGCTATTAATAACTGTGCGACAAACACGGGCGGAACGGTCTATTCGGCGAGCGGTGAGTCGGATTTGAAGGCTCGTTTGGACGAAATCGCAGCAAGCATCAAAACATGGGCCGGATACGAGGCTGCGAAGATTGAAAACTAGCTGAACACAGGGATAAAAACAAAGTTACATGTTGTGCTCTTTGAGTGCATAGCAACTATTTCTGCCATTTGCCAATCGAAAGCAATTTTTTATGATAATATTGCGACAAAATTCTATATGGATGTGCCTGTAATTAAGTCGCCGCCACTTCTGCAGCTGATTTTCAGATGATTCACTTTTGTCGAGCTAAACCCGATTCTGTTTCAATGGTGCGCCCTGTAGGATTCGAACCTACGACCTGCGGCTTAGAAGGCCGACGCTCTATCCAGCTGAGCTAAGGACGCAATCATGAATTAATCTACATAATAATCTAAATAATATGTAAAAATAGATATACTAGTAATTAGATACAGCAAAAACGTAATTTTATCAAGAAAAAAGTAAAATCTTTTCATTATTGGAAGGTATTAAGTAAGTAATTAAAACAAGAAAAGATAAAAACCCTTGTTTTTTTTCTCATTACGAGTAACATGTGAATAGTATTTCTTTAAGGAGTTTTGTATGTCTAAATTTTCCGTAAGTTTTTTAGCATTGTCGCTTGTTTTTCAGCTGTCAGCAAATAATAATCAAGAAACAGTAGATAATAACGCCGATACATCCGCAAACCAAAGCATACAGCAAGAAAACGCTGAAGCAGGTAATATTTCCGAAAATAATTCAACTAAAAATGAAGAACAATCAACTGATTTTTCCGCTTCAAATACGCAAACATCAATAAATTCAAATGAAGAATCTCAAGAACAAAAAGAAAATGCGCAAAACACTTCGGATAATCAGCAATCTGAGTTTGATATTAGCAGTCAGGATAATTCAGAAAATATAAAAAATACTGATGCCGGCAGTGAAAATATAACCACAGGAACAAATGAAGAAAGCAATGAAACATCTGATAAAAAGGAAGCCGCACTTCCGGAAAATAGTGAAGTTGTTGCCATAGAAACTCCGGATTTAGTGCAGACATTGGATATCAAAACAGACGCAGACGCACCTGCCGTATATACACATCTGGTTCCTATCACAGGATGGAGTCGTTATTCAGGTGATTCCGCTATGTCATTATCAGGTTGGGGACGCTGGTGGACGTATCTTAATATGAAGACACCGGTTTTAATGAACTGGATCGATGGGCTTATTGTTCGTATATACCCTGATAATGAGATATTTAGATCAATATATGTTAATGGTATTTATGATCCAAATTCTATCGTCGCTATAAACACTCTGTTACCAAAAGACGGAATATTTATTGATGTAGGAGCAAGTTTTGGATTATTCTCGCTACTGGCAACAAAATCAGTTGGAGCAAATGGTCATATATACGCTATTGAACCAAGTTACAGAGACTACAGTCGATTAGTTGATAATATTAACATAAATAATCTTGGAAATTCGATTTCTTCATATCGTTTAGCTATCTCAAACACAAGCGAAACTGTATTATTAAACATAGCTACAGAAGAACGCAGCGCATTAAATACTCTTGGAAAAGAATTCAGTTTTAAAGGTATAGAAAAAATATCTCAAGAAAGTGTCGACGCAATAGCACTTGATGATTTTGTAATAGCTAATCAAATAAAACATGTAGATGTTATAAAGTTGGATATTGAAGGTAGCGAACTAAAAGCGTTACAAGGTGCTTTAAAGACGATTGAAAAATTTCATCCGGCGATTATGCTTGGTGTAAACAGTAACGCATTAAAAGCAGCAGGTACAGATCATGATGAAATACAAAAGATCATATCTGAAATAAATTACAAAGCATATAAATTAGTTGATGAAGATGATAATTTGAAATTCGAATTAATACCTGATTTAACAAAGGAAAGCGCAAAAATCGTCTTTTGTTTACCTGCTGATGTTGTTCCTCCGAAATTACCTCAACCGAAACACAGTAATTTAATTGAACATATTAAAGACTTCTTTGTGAGGTAGTTTATTGTTGAACTGGAACCAGTTATTAGAAAAAACATATCGCCATGTAAAAGAATGGAGAAAAAGTGCGAAATTTGAGCACATTGCGGCAAGAATAGTGCCGCTGCTGATGCGTTTCTCATAATATACAACCAAATGGACAATTATTGGCGAAGAAATACCAAATTCTTATCATCATTCAAAGAAGCCATTTATCGTATGTTTGTGGCATGATAGATTGATGTTAGCTCCGTGCGTTTGGAAATGGAAAAAGCCATTACATGTATTAGCCTCTTCTCACAGAGATGGGCGTCTCATAGCAAAAGTTGTTGAAAATTTTTCTATGCCTGTTGTATATGGATCCACAGGGAAAAAAGGATTTGCGGCAGCGAAAAGTTTGATAAAATTACTCAGAAGTGGTGAATACGTCGCAATTATTCCAGATGGGCCACGTGGACCTCGCCATAAATTAGCTCCCGGAGTCGTTGCGGTTTCTCGTTTAGCACATACGGATATTCTTGTATATAGTTTTGCTGTAAAAAGATTCCGCCGATTGAACTCATGGGATAAGTTTATAATCTCTTGGCCATTTAATCGTGGAGTAATGGTTTGGGGAAAACCTATATCTCCGCAGGAATTAAAAAATCTATCTGAAGAAGAGGCTATCGCTCTGGTAGAATCTCGCATTAATGATGCTTCAAAAGAAGCTCACAGGATATTAAATGCTGATTAAAGTATATCGTATTTTATTATCATTATTTTCTCCGTTATTACGTTTGTATTTTTACGCCAGATGTTTATACGGTAAAGATAAGATAGAAAGCGTTCAAAATCATTTTGGAAAAGCTACAATTGCACGCCCGGAAGGTAAATTAATTTGGATACATGCCGCCAGTATTGGTGAATCAATGGCGGCTTTAACTTTTATAAAACATATCAAAAAGCAGTTTCCGAATTTAAATATTCTTCTTACGACAATTACAGTTACTTCAGAAGAGCTTATAAAACCGGCAATAGCTGTAATTCCGAATTGTTATCATCAATTTGCTGTCACTGATAATTATCTATGGATAAAAAGGTTTTTAGATTATTGGAAACCTGCTGTTGTAGTATTTGTAGAATCCGAAATTTGGCCAAATACGATAGATTTACTACATGATAGATCTGTTCCGACTTTTTTATTGAATGCCAGATTATCTCCAAAATCTTTTAATCGTTGGTTAGCTATAAAACAATCGAGTATTCAATTATTTCAAAAATTCAGCTGTATTATGGCGCAATCTGAAGTAGACTATAAACGATTTGCTTCATTTTCTCCTCAAAATACAAAACGTATCGATAATTTAAAATATGCGAACGCCGTGCTTCCATGTAATAATGCCCTACTCGATTCATTTAAAAAAATATGTGAAAATAAAACTGTCTTTGTCGTAGCAAGTACACATGAAAAAGAAGAAGAAATAATTCTTGATGCGCACAAAAAATTGAAAGAAAAATTCAATATAGTTACTATCATTATTCCTAGACATTTAACACGTGTAAAAGCGATTTGTGAGACCATAAAAAAACATAATTTGGATTTTGCTTTAAGATCATCTATTCCAACGAATTTAGAAGATGTTACGCCAAAATTTTCAGAATATGAGATTTTTTGCGTAGATAGTTTTGGAGAAGTCGGAACTTTTTATAGACTTGCGGATATTTGCTTTGTAGGAGGATCATTGGTTCCAATCGGCGGACATAATATATATGAACCGGTAGCGCTTGGTAAACCTGTTTTACATGGCATACATATGGAAAATGCTCTGGAAGTCCGAAATTATCTACACATTAAAAGACTGGCATTTGAAGTAAAAAACTCAGATGACATTTGCAGGTTATTTGAAGAACTTCTTTCAGAAGGATCTTTAGAAGAGATACGGAATCAAGCGTTATCTATCACAAAAAATGAAGCATTAAAACAAATAGATGAAATCATGAATTTGGCAAAAATAATCAATTAATTCAAAATGAGTGTAAAAATTATCGCAGGAAAATTAAAAGGAATGAATATAGATGTTCCGAATTCTGCCAGAGCAACCCTTGGTCGTGCTCGTAAATCACTTTTTGATACACTTGAATCTTTAAAATTAAGTAACGTTGATGTCGGTGAATTTTTCAAAAATAAAATCGTAATTGATTGTTTTGCTGGTTCAGGAGCAATAGGCCTCGAAACATTATCAAGAGGGGCAAAATATGCTTATTTTATAGATATAGATAGATCAGCAATTCAGCAAATTAAAGCAAATATATCAAAATTAAAAATGACTGAATTTTCTACCGTTATTTGCTCTGACATACGAAAGTTAAAAAATAATAGCGAGCATATTTGCGATTTTGCTTTTTTCGATCCGCCTTTTCACGTAAATATGGATCTCCCAAAAATCGTCACGCATCTTATTGATAATCAATGGATAGGCCAAAATACAATTGTGGTTATCGAAACACCGAAAAATATAATTAATCTCGAAAATTTTAAAATAATTGCCACCAAAAAAGTCGGAACAATTACATTTAGTATTTATACAATGATATAATAATGTAAATAGAATGTATAATTAATCTTTCCGCACTGATTTTTCAACTTTATTAAGCAATCCATTTATAAATGAAACTTCTCCGATATCCAGAAATGCTTTAGCTATTTCGATATATTCATTAAAAACAACATTAGATGGAATATTTTTAAAAAAAAGTAATTCTGTAATACCTAAACGTAATATACATTTCACTACAGGATCAAGACGATCTATGGTCCAATTTTTTGATAAATGATTTTCTATTACTTTATCTATTTCAAGTAAATTTTGCTGCGTTTTATCAAGTAGTTCCTTAAGAAACTTTTTATCCATATCAGAAAGCGAGATAGATTCCGTCAAAACTGCCTCAGAAATTCCCTCTTTTGGAGATATTCCAGCTACATTTTCAAATTCCGATTGATATAAATTTTGCAAAGCACAGAATCTTGAAATACCCCGTAATCCGCTTTTTTCTTTACGTTTTGTTTCTTCTTTCATAAAATAAAATGCTCCATAGACACTACAAAAATAATAGTTTACTTATAAAGAGGAAAAGCTTTACATAAATTCATCGTTTTTTGTCTAACTTCAGACTTAATTTGATCATATTTATCTTTTCCGTAAGCCGAGATTATATCATAAATTAAGTTAGCGATTGTAATAAATTCTGATACTTTCATCCCTCTAGTTGTCATAGCCGCAGCCCCAATTCTAATACCAGAAGTTTGTGATGGAGGTAATTTATCAAACGGAATAGCATTTTTATTACATGTAATTCCCGCTTCTTCTAATTCTGTTTCCGCTATCTTTCCAGTAATTCCCAGAGCTGTAAGATCAACGACAGATAAATGACTATCCGTTCCACCTGATACAATGTTTAATCCCAATTCCTGCAAACGATTTGCCATTGCTTTTGAATTTTCAAGAACGTTCTTAGCATATTCTTTGAATTCCGGGCGTAGTGCTTCTCCAAACGCAACGGCTTTTGCTGCTATAGAATGCATTTGAGGCCCACCTTGTACTCCCGGGAATACAGCACTATTGATTTTTTTCGCAAGATTTTCGTCGTTTGTAAGAATTATTCCGCCACGTGGTCCTCTTAATGTTTTATGTGTAGTAGATGTAACGACATGAGCATATTCCATTGGAGAAGGATATAATCCCGCAACAATTAATCCCGCATAATGAGCGATATCCGCAAATAAAAAAGCACCAACAGAATCGGCAATTTCTCGAAATTTCTTGAAATCTATTTTTCTGGAATAAGAAGATGCTCCAGCGATAATAACTTTTGGTTTATGCTTATTTGCGAGTTCTTGTACTTGATCATAATCGATATAACCATCCTTATTTAACCCATATCCGATAGCATTAAACCATTTTCCGGATACTGTTGGTTTTGCGCCATGTGTAAGATGTCCTCCCATAGCAAGACTCATTCCCAAAATCGTATCACCCGGTGCTGCTAAAGCATAAAGAACTGCAGTATTAGCTTGAGCTCCAGAATGTGGCTGGACATTAGCAAACTTGCAATTAAAAAGTTTACATATTCTATCAATAGCTAAATTTTCCGCAATATCAACAAATTCACATCCGCCATAATAACGCTTTGCTGGATATCCTTCCGCATATTTGTTAGTCA
>JAFUZX010000002.1 GCA_017476405.1 Alphaproteobacteria bacterium
ATATATCGAGCATTTTCTGCGTCATACCAATCTGCCGAAACGCTGCCTGTGCCTCCGTTAGATTCTGTTTCTTTAAATGAGCATGAATAATTTGATACATCCTGAGCATCAATATATTTGGCAGGCAATTGCAAGCCGGTTACTGATTTTCCGTTCGCAGCATTTGTAAATACCAAGTGACCATTAACAGGTTTTGTAACGGCACTTCTGGTATGAGCCAAACGAGTCAGATAACTCATGTCGCTTTCAGTAAATTGCGGATAATTCTCTAAATTAATCTCTTCTAAGCCATCTTCAAAAGCAGGTTCAAGACCGAAGTTACTCGACATTTCATTGACTAAGTCTTTCAAACCGCCGTTATTGGTTTTTGTATTTTGCGATCGCATGGCTTTTGATGCTGCGTTGCATTGAATCCGAACAATATGCCTAGCTCCGTCAATAGAAATTTCTCGAACGAAGTAAGTTCCGATTTTTGTTAAGCCAGCCTCTTTATAGCCAAGTGAAACAACAACCTTTGCTTCGGTATTCGGAAACTGCAAAGCTCCGTCAAAATCATCTAACTCTATTTCGCAAGAATCGGATATAATGCCGGCTTCATCTGTTGTACGAATCGAAATGACTCGCTCTTTCGGGAAAGTGCTACCTCCATTTATCGAGATAGAAAAATCGGGAGTTAATTCCATAATCTTAATTCTCCTTTGTCCTTCTGAACTGCTTCAAAGTACGGAAGTTGGATTTCAATTCCTGCCTCTAATTTTTCATCTGTAATATTCGGATTCGCTTTCATAACTTTTTCCAAAACAGAAATCGTTCCGTAATGACGCCAAACAATCCAATCTAAAACATCGCTTTCTTTCGTAACGTAAGTAATCATTTCAGCACCTCAAATATGATCTGGCTAAATTCGTGAGAGTGTCGACAAATGAACTTGCAGAATCATTGTTCAAAATAGCTGAGCTGTTTGTTGTGCTCGGTGATCTTTTTAAGATCAACGAAAATTCGATTTTTTGCGGTTGACTATTCCTATCAAAATAACTTTGAGTTTCCTTAATTGAGGTAATCACGAACTTTCCGAGAATTTCTCCGTTATCGCTTATTAAATTGCTGGCTATTTTGCAAAGATTTGATTTGCGAATGTCATCGAGGTTTTTATATCCACCGTTTGATGAATCGAAAAGGTCAGCTATCCCCAATTCCTGAGCTACGAAATTTTGTATCTGATTTTTTGCTGTTCCGATTGCAAGTTTTTCGATTGAGTTATATTGCATCTTTGCATTTATCTTCGGATAAAACACGCCTTCTATTTCGATTTGATCTTTTGAAATTCCCAGATTTTGTAAATTCGGTAAGTCTCCGATTCGCTCTGCGTCTGACCAGTTAAATTCTGTTGTTCGACTGAGCGTATTCGGACTTAAACTTTTTAAATTGAACTGAAAATTTCCGAGAATCATCACATCACCTCTGGCACTGTGTCATATAAAAATGTTTTGCTGAAATCGGAAACTCGATTCATTACTTTATTCGTTATTGATTCCGAATCATCATTTTTCGCGGAGTTAATTGTTATATTGAAATTATTATTTTGGGTTCTGTTTATCTCAGAATGCATAGGTTCTATTTTCGGTAATTCCAATTTTTTGGTTGCATTGTCTTTTTTATTATCAGAGCTAAACTTTTTCAAAAAAGATGACTCTTTTATTTTTTCTAAAACTGGAATTTTTACATCTTCACTGAGAACAAATTTCTTAATTCCGCTCGATACATTTTTGAGAACGCTGCCAAAAACTTTTCCCAAAGTTCCGACCGTATCCAGAAAACCGCCTATAAAATCTCCGATTCCTTTACACCAATTCCAGATTTTCTCGAAAAAGTTTGCAACACCATCGTATAAGTCGGTAAAAAAATTTGAGATACGTTCTCCTATATGCCCCCAGTTCTCGTATATCCAATAACCGATTGTTAAAGCTGCAGTCAAAGCCGCAATTATCGGATGAGCTTTCGTAACGTTCGCGAGGATACCAAAAGCTTTTGTTACATAAGAGCCTTTCCTCCCAAATACCACAACTTTCCGCTGATATCCCAAAGCATTCCGCCTAATCCGGGCAAAACTGTCCCGATCAAAAACCATGAAGCTTGAAACAAGCCTGTAAATCCGCTGATTGCAATTGGTATTAATGAAACTAATGCGACTAAGGCAGATCCGGCAACTCCGATAACATTTGGCAGCACAAAGAAACTTGCGGCAAGAACAGCAATGCTTCCGGCAAGCTCGAGCTCACTGAAATTAAGATCTCCGAAAATATATTTTGGAAGAGAAAAGTTTTTACTATCAAAAATTTTGCTGAACATCGATTTTATTTTTTCAGACAGAATCGAAAAGTCGACTTGGCTCAGCTTTTCTTTTAGATGCTGCGTTATTCTCGAAAAATCCGGTAACTTAAATTTTAAATCGATATTGAAATTTTGTATCTTGCCGTAAATTTCATCGAACAAAGCGGACGGAAGCTTAACTTTAAAATCAAAAGTTTTTATTCGCTCGATAATTCCCGAAGCTTCTATATTTTTTAGTTCGTTGAAAAATACTTTAAACTTTTCCGTAAATGACGGAATTTTCACATTTGTAAGGCTTTCCCAAAAAGTTTTTATTTTTGCTTTTCCGATTCCTGCGAGCCAGTTAACACGAGATATCAATGTTTCAAAACTGAAAACAAGTCTGCCATCAATTCCTTTGGAAATTCCGAGAAAACCTCCGGCAATTGTCCCCGTGATTCCTGCAAATTTCAAAAAACTGAAAAGCAAACTTTTTGCGCCGATGCCGATTACGCTTAATCCGATTCCCAAAGCTTTGCCGACTATTACCAACCTGTTCAGGCCACCGAATAAAAATGTTGAAGCATAACCGAGAATAAACATCCCGATGCGTAATCCTGCTAATATTCCCAAGACTGATGTTACTGTGCCTATCAACTTCCGATTTTCTTTCATCCACGTTCTAATCGGCTCAATAAGTTCTCTGAGAGAGTCGCATATCATTCCGACAATCGGCAACATTGAATCTCCGATTTCCCTCCATAGTGAAGACAGCGAGTTTTGCAACATTGTTATTTTTGATCTCGTTGTATCCAATACAATTCCGTAATCAATATCTCTCGATCCTTTAAAGTTCGAAATCTCCGAAACTATTTCGATATTTTTTCTGTAAACTTTCAGCCCTTTCACAAGTGCATTTACGGTTCCTGCAGCCCCGCGTCCGAAAATATTGTAGGTCGCTGTATTTCTTTCGGCATCATTCAGTTTTGCAAGAGC
>JAFUZX010000060.1 GCA_017476405.1 Alphaproteobacteria bacterium
AGATCGGGAAAAAACTTAAAGACGCTGTAAAATAATCAGAAAATTACAATTATTGATTCTGAAAGTTACTATGTTTGCAATTATAAGTTGCGTTGCTTTCGAAAATTATTCTATCTCCTATAAGCAGATAATGTTAGTTTTATTGTAGGCAATATAATACAAATGAAAAAAGGGAGGCGTTATTTCCTCCCTTATTCTATGGTTTGTTAGTGGTTCTTTTGAAAATTTCTTCAACACATTTTTTATAATCATCAATACAAAATTCAAAAACTTCGTATTTGATTTCTTTATCATCGCCAAAAGCCGAAAAAAGAGCCGATATTACCTGTTCTTTTGTCATTTTATAATCTAATTTGAGGGGAGATTTTAACTCAATGCCTTCATATTTTTCTAAATCTATAGATTCCTTGATATCAGAACAACTGCCATCACTACTATGAATAGATATTCCCACTGGAGAATCTATGAATCGATCAGCGCTATCATTTAAAACAATAGATACCAGGCTATCTACACTAACAGGTGGAATAGTATTTACTGTAAACACTGAAACACATTTATATCCAGGCAAAGATTCTAATCGTTCCATAGCTTTTTCTCCAAATGATGCCCCAGACTCTTGCTGAGCCGAATCCATTGCGCTAACTCCTGAAAATAATGATGCTGTTGCACACAAAACTAATGCTATTCTTTTCATCTTAAATCTCACTTTCATTTCTAAAAGAATAAACACAAATTGTACAGAAACAACCTTGAAGACAAAAACTATTTACATGCTTATATATAAAGCTTTATTTTGTAACTGTCAATAAAAAAATTTGATTATCTTACGAATATTCCGCGGTTGTATCCAAACATTTAAATACAATCGGCAGATCCACACGTTTAAATATAACAAAAGAAATACGTTGCTCGCTTTGCGCTCTGATACCCTCCTAAGCTTTTTATAATCTTTACCGCAACTCGTGTCTTTTTCTGAGAGCTTAGTATTTTGGATTTTTCTTGCCTTCGATCCCTAAAGTTTCGTTTAATATCGGCTTGTCCAATGTCAGATCTGTAAACGCATGTTTCTTTCAGTTTTTTCAGATCTCGACTTGATCAATACTCAAACCTCCGTATTCTATACGCCACTTGTAATACATCTGGTCCGATATCCCTCCTCCTCGATCCGATAGCCTTACTTTTTTCCCTTGATTTACTGATATTTTTATCTTCCTCATCTGCTGTTTCTAATCTTTGCATCTTTTCTCTCATAATTATTTACTTTTGCTATTCCATTATAAAATATGAGTTTATTGATCCAATTTTAGGGAGGGGAGCAGGACAATATAAAACTATCTACTACAGGAATGTATTAACCAAATATCTCAAATCTTAGAAAGTCGTAAATTTAACGCCGACACAATAATACTACTACACGCATCTGTGGTCTTCTGTTGCGACATTGTCTTAATTAGCATTTCCAAAAAAACTTTCTCAGAAAATGCAAATTGGTTAAGAAAACGTGAGCAAATTCCTCTTGGGGATCTCTTCGATAGATCAATTAAATTTACAGGAACGTCTTTAACCCAAGTAACATCTTTTTCCCTGTTATCATATTCTATGAACGAAGAAATTAAACAAGTTACAATAGGTTTTTTCTTAAACTTCTCAAAAAACTTATTCTGTATAGCACATAAAAAACTATCTGGTAAGTCTATATCAGAATTTATTTCATTTTTTATCGCAAGTATTTCATAAGCTACCAAAGTTGCTCTACAATTAGGACACATATCTCTTATTGTATTTCCATGATATATAATTTCTGAAACGGGTTTACTTACACATGAAGCAATGGCGTTTACAAATTCAACAATATTGAGCCCTTCAAAACTTTTTTGTTCGCTATGTCTATACAAATCAGACGGAGTATTACTAACCTTATTCATTTTCGCAGTCGGAACTGAACCACTAAGTGAAAAAGTTTGCGCTAGTAATGAATACTTAAAAAAATCCTTATCAGAGTCTCCACTTTCAAAAACAAAAATATCTTCCACTTCTGGCGTAATTATAAAAACTTGTTCATTATTTTTCACAAATACATTAATTGACTCCTCATCGCTTATTTTTAACGTGAATGCGCAGGTAAAAGTGTTTGGTACATGCGCTGGCACAAAAAAACAGGAAGGAAACGATCCCAGCAAAGTAGAATAATCTCCTGAATCAATTTCTGTACAAATTTTTTTTATAAAAGCGTCTTTATATTCCACTAGTCCTGGGAATACTGTTTCACCATCACATGTCACCAAATTTAATTTTTTACCAGTAATGACTTGCATTTCTGCATCTATAGCTTCCAATTTTTTTGTTAATTGCAAAATAGAAGATTCCAAATTTTTTTTGGGTATAGCTAACGGTTCCATAAAAGGTTTTCCAATCTTTTCAATTGAATGCTGATTTGCTTGAATTTCATCTCTTATATCACCAACAGTTTTAATTAAAAGATCTGGAAATTGATCTATTTTTTTTAACTTTTCAGATAATCTTGCAGACAGAACTTCTACATTTTTATACGCCATAACTTGGTGTATTTTATCATAGTCTTCAAGAGAGTCACAGCCCTTAATAGGCAACATCCCCCAACTTAGCTGTGAAAGAGATAAATATACTCCTGTACAAACAATCTTCCAAGCTCTTAATATAAGTTTACAAACTTTCATGCAAAGATCTCTCATACTGGATTTGAATAAAAATAGAAGAAATAGTTACACGCATATCAAACAATCCAATTTCTTTTGCTTCTGGTTTGCAATAAACCAATATGTTTTTCAAAGCTATTATTGAAGCCTCAGCAGGAAGCAGACCTTCTATTGATTTTTTTAAAATTTGCATCGAAATATCATAAATAAATTTCTCTCTTTGTTTTATATCTATTGAGCTATCTGTGAAAATTGACTTATTATCTAATAACCCAGAATGAATTCTCTCTGAACAAGACTCCAGATCTCCATCATCCCCCTCTAGCGAGTCATTCAATAATTTTATCATTTTTCCAGATATCTCAGGATTAAGTTTAGATTCAAACTTTTCTTTATCAAAAGAAAAATGGACATTTGCAAATTTATCCTGTACTGCACGTATTTGCTGACCAGTATCAACTGTTGTATACATACCATCAATACTTCCGTGAATTATCATCACCGTAGCTATCATTCCAACGATTCTTTTCATAATATCCTCCTAACTTTCAAATACTCTTGCAGTATATCAAATATATCACATTCATACAAATTATTAGCATTGAAAAAGTAACTTGATGAAAAGACCTTCCTACTGTAGAACTCATACTCATAAAAATATAGAAGAACATTTTATCTTGGATAACGTATTCTAATCTTCTGGCTCATGTAACATATTTATAAATTCTTCAAAATTATTCGCAATAAAAACAACTCGATGTTTCAGCCCCATATCGTGATTCCAGATAACTATCGGAGGATCATCTGTCATTTTATCGTTTCGATAATCAAAACAAATCATATCTCCACCACCATTATCACCAAATGGTATTAGACCATCCTCAAAGCGATATTCTATTGGCCAGTCTGGTTCTTCGTCGGATTTTAATAATGCTATCGAATCTTGTATTTTTTCTACTTTATCGAAGTATATTGCATTACTGTTTTTTTTATCTATATTAGAATCAAAATAGTTAAAAATTCTCGCAAACATTCTTGCTCCATTGTGCATAGTTATGAAATTTGCGTATTCTTTAGGTAACACAAGATTATGAGCTTTTTCTAACCCATGTACTGCTTCTATAGAAACACAACCTTCATCTCTTATAATATTGCTTGGATTTAGATTTCTCATTTTCCCATCCCCCATAAAGCATTTCCTCCAATATGTTTTATCCATTTATGAATATCTGTTGGTACTAATTGCATTCTTCCAGTTTCTTGATGGTGATGCCAAGTATAATCTCCTATTTTTTCTAATCCTGACTTTATGTCATCCCACTCAGCATCCGTAAATTTAGTTCTAGATACTTTTCCCGAAATAATATCTTTTCTTAACTGTTGCGTAGCAGCCCTCATATGTTGTTCACTCCTCATATTCGCTAAATCACCTGTAATTCTAGTTTCTACCTTAACATACGGATCAAAAATTGGAAAGCCACGTTGATCGAATACAACTCTCTGTACCAACGTTTCCTGAGTCTCAGGATTAACAACAATAGTCCTTTCTTTACACTGTCCTGCAAGTCTGACGTTTGGCATACTTTGTCCAGGAACGGTTGTTCTGGTAAACTCATCAGCCCCCAGTAATCGAGATGCTAATTTTTGAGAAGTTTTAGGATTATAAGGAGCTTTGTTTACAGCATCAAAAACTTCCGTCGTAACTTTCGCCATTACAGCATTTTCATTAGCGGCTTTGGCGTGGAACAGCTCTTTCGCTCTGGCAGAGGCTTCGGCAGTGTTCATAGTTCGTACAGTACCGCCTTTTTTGCCTCCGACAGACTTCAAACCGCCACGTATTACCGCAATTTTGAGCAGTTTTCCGACGATTCCGGCTGCAGCGGTACCATATCGCACGGATTCCGCCTCGGTACGTCCCTGCAGTGCGCAATATTCGACAAATTTGTCGGAACCGTTCTCTATCAGATAGTTAAACAGCTCGCCATAGGCCACTGTCGTCGCTGCAGTACCCATCGTTGCAACCAATCCGACCTCGGGAGCCGCCAAAACGATACCCGCCATCGCCGCAACGCCAATGGAATTGACCAAAATATCGCTGTATTTCTCTATGCTCGGATGCTCACGGCCATAGGCATCTAAACTCTCATTCAGAGACGCCATTTGCTCCATAATCTCGTTGCGCCCTTCCTCAAATTCTTGGCGAGCTCTCGAATATGCGAAGATTTCGTTCATTTGCTCATCAACGCTCGGAGCTGATGAAAATGAACTTGTATTTCGAGAAATCGCAATCTTTGAATTTTGCTTTGGCTGAATCATAATGACGTTGGCTGTAAACAGACTTCGAAGCGGGATTTACACCACCGGTTTTGTGACGAATGTTGATTGTTGTAACGGAGAAGGATAAATGACAGTTTATAGCGAAAAATTCAAGAAAGCATTCAATTATATGCTGAAAAATGAGGGCGGATATGTAAACGACCCGGCAGATCCGGGAAAAGAAACAAAATATGGTATTTCTAAGCGCAGTTATCCGAACTTGAATATTCGGCAATTAAGCCTCAAAGATG
>JAFUZX010000061.1 GCA_017476405.1 Alphaproteobacteria bacterium
AACCGAGCTTCAATTTATCGTGCATCATGAGTTTCCCGAAAAATGTGTGAATCGGATCCTCTTCACAATTAAAAGGATACAAACCGGCACGACATTGGAAAAATAACAGAACTTCTTTTATCTTCTCGATATTCGGCATATGTTTACTCGTTTACAGCAAATTTTCTTCTAATTTATATATATGCCAAATTCTGAAATTTGCTTCGTTTTTTTATGTTAACTAAAAGGAAAAATGATGACTATTTTATAAGAGATGATTTTATAGTTTTAAATTGTTTTTTTAAATCCGGAAGGTCATTTTTAATGATATTCCAAACGGCATTTTGGTCAATCCCTTCCAAATAATCGTGAACCAGTATGTTTCTAAATCCTGATATATCACGCCATGGAATGTGTGGATTTTGAATTTTAACAATTTCTGAGATTTTTTGAGTCGATTCTGCTAAAACTTGCAAATTTCTGATCACAGCATCGTACATCATGTGATTTGAACAAAAAACCTCACAAGTTACACCAGCAATATAACCTTCAATCATTTGCACGGATTCAATGATATGATCAATATAAAGTACATCTCCTTTTATTTCATTCATAAAACTTGAGCCTCTTTTATAACTTGATTCTTAATACTTGCATGGACACAATTCTCAAAAGCAATATCAACTTTTTTATTTAAAAGCTCTTCAATCTTCCATTTGAATCGGCCAACATCAAGTAAGCTCGCATTTTTTTTAAGTGAAATTAGAAAATCTATATCGCTGTTTTCCTTCGCATCTCCACGAGCTGTTGAACCAAAAACTTTTACGGTACTAACATTGCACTCAGCTGCTATGGTAAGAATTTTACTTCGAAAATTAGATCTTAATTCAGTTAGGCGCATAAAAAACTCTCTGCTATACGTATACTATAATACATATAACACATATCTAATAAAAATCCAGTTAATCCCATTATGGAAACTATATATATGCCGTTTTTATGCTTTTTTTCATCTTTCGAACAAATTTGATATTATTAGCGTGCTAAAAATACTTTTCTAATGCATTTATATATTGAGAGACAAATAATTTCTTAAAATTACCTAGACTATTCTGTTCATAAAAAATTATAAGTGCCGCTTTGTATGCCACTTCATCCACATTTTTATAAGATAATGGAGAAAAATTGTTAGCTAACAAAATTGCGTTTCCGATTAATCTGGCTGTTCGTTTGTTCCCATCTTCAAATGGCTGAATATACGAAATCATAGCAACGGCAATTAATGCTTTTTCAAGGGGAAATCTTGTGGAATTTATGAGATCGCAAGTCTTTTCTAAAACTTCTTTTAATTGATACTTATTATCTAATGGTTTATATTCTGTACCTGTTATTCCAACTGCTACCTGCCTTATTTGTGTTGAAACATTCAAGTTATCCACAATGATTTTGTGAAGATCCTCTATTTTTGAAATGGTTATTTTTTTATACAAATCAATATTCTTGTATATGAACTCCATCGCATTTTTATGATTTATAATCATAGTTGCTTCTTCATTAGGGTGACCGATTGCAAGCGTTTGAAATTTCAATAATCTTTCTGTATCCAGTAAAGTATATGTATTTCCTTCTATATGTGAAGATTTCCAACAAAATTCGATAGTCAATCGTTCAAGTTCTTTTTTGAGAATGATATCCGGCAACGTTTTGAAATTTTTTTCAAATTTTGTATTACGACTATAAAGGTCTTTTACTTCCGCACTATCAAAGAGATTTAGCAAATTTTGAAAAATATTAAAATTAAAAATTGGAAAAGCGATATTTCGATTTTCATTTTTAAAATATTGGTCAAGATCAAATTCTCTGAGAATCTTTCCCTTTTGCGTTAAGAAATATTTTGTTGCTCTTGCAATACCATGACGTTTTACGAAGCCCAGAGATATAAGCTCATCTAAATCTCGCAATAACGTTATCTTTGAAATATATTGAGGCAATAATGAAAGAATATTTTGCGCCGAAAGATCGGAATTTTGTAGCAGAACATCTATAATTTCGCTATGTCTTTTGTTTTTCATATTCAGAATCGTATCATTTTATATGTTTTATTGTATCATTTTGATACGATTTATTCAATTCATGATACAATTACGCATGTAACCGTGTATTTACTCGATACATATTATACTGATTGCGCTATTTAACTGAACATATTGATCTAAATTTATTAACTGCAGTAAACGGATTTAGCTAAATTTGATTAGCGTATAGTATTCTTTGATATATTTATTCGAAAAACCGAACTAGCAGTAATGCCGAAACATAGATAGCACTTCAACGCTTGCTTCATCTTTACCGATACGATATATCAAACGATGCGTAATATTGATTCTTCGGCTATAAGTATTTTCTACTCCTACCAATTTTTCAAATGAAGGTGAAGTTTGATATGGATTAACCCGAATTATTTTCAATAATTCTTCAGCTTTTTCATCCAATCCTTTGTCTTTTAATAATGCCCAATCTTTTAATGCTCGTTTAGAGAATTTTAATCTCCATCCGGTCTTTTGTTCCATGGAAATTCACTTTCATCTATCCATTCCATCTCTTCAGATGGAGTCATTATTGCTTCACGAACTGCCGAATCCTGCAGAAGATATATTGTTTCTTGAAGAGCTGAATAGTCCTTTTCATTCATGACTATATATGAACTATCTTTATTTGTAATCCTCAAAGGTGATCCATCTTCAAGCTTATTTAAGCAATTAAAAATATCTTTTCTAAACGTCGTTACATTCATATTGAAAACCTCCGTCATATTTAACTTCATTTTGCAACTTATATATAAATGTACACTATAACGTACGTAATGTCAAGTTTTTTTGAATAAAAACTTTAAAATCAACATACTTGAGAAAGTAATAATAAGAAGAACTACACTCTTTTTTCTAAGAATTTATAAATCTTACTTCGATGACCAATTGCTAAAATTTGTACACAATCATTTTCTATGAAATAAACTACACGATATTCAGCAATTCTCAATCGATATAATCCATGATACGCTTTTCCGCTTAGTGCTTTAAAATCGTATGGACGTATCGTAAGACGTTCATCAATGGCATTTTTAATTACTTTCAAATGTGATTGAGGAAGCCCTTTCAAATCCTTTTTTACATCAGGATGGAAGGAAATTTTATACATTTAAATCGTCCCAAAAAGTGTTTGAATCTATATATTCATCCGCTTTAGTATTTTCTTTCCTGGAAACAGCCATAGCCGCCACTCTTTCATCTTCCCATCTGTTCAGTGATTTTTGAGCCAATTCAAGCAACGCTCTGGAAAGACTTACTTTATTAAAATCTGCATAATGTTTAAATGAATCATAGTCACAGTCTCTGGAAAAATTTACAATTGCTCGTTTCATATCAATACTCCCAATAATGATACATCAATGTATCATTTTACATAGATAATGTCAAGTTTTTTTGAATAAAAACTCTAAAATAGAAAGCATTCTCAAAATTACCGGTAAATCTGCGAGCCAATTCGCAAAATTACTGAAAAAAATGCGAATTGATTCGAGAAATTACTTGTTCACTAAATGATTTTACGTTAATTTGTAAAGTACAGTAAACGGATTTAGCTAAAAATGTTTAGAGAAAGAGAAATTCTTGCATCAATTACCGATAACCTTTTCAAAAATAAGGTTATTGTCATATACGGAGCAAGAAGAACAGGTAAAACCACGTTAGCGAAGCATATATTGAGTTTGTACAGCGATAATAAGTCAACAAAATACTTCAGTTGTGAAGATTTTGAAACCAAAAACCTACTTGAAACAACAAATACTGAGACTTTGCATAATGCACTTGATCCTTATGATCTAATTGTACTTGATGAAGCTCAAGTATTGAATAATGTGGGGTTAACTCTAAAAATTATTCATGATTTTCTTCCAAAGCTACAAATAATAGCTACAGGCTCGTCAAGCTTTGATTTGATGAATAAAATTGGTGAGCCATTAGTCGGACGTTCGAGAACATACACATTATACCCTTTTTCATTACGTGAAGTAGGGATGGACTTTTTACAATTGCAATCAAATTTAGAGCATATACTTCGTTTTGGTTTATATCCGACAGTAATTGGTCAATCTGATAAAGATGCAAAAGAGGAGTTATTAGATATTAAAAATGGATATTTATACAAAGATATACTCGCAATTGAGAAAATCAAAAATTCAAAAATTCTTATTAACTTGCTAATCTCTTTAGCATTACAAGTCGGTAGTGAAGTTTCGTATAATGAATTAGCTAACACATTAGGAATCAGCACTATAACTGTACAAAAATATATTGACCTTCTCGAAAAATGTTTTGTAATTTTTGTTTTACCGGCTTTTAGCAGAAATATAAGAAAAGAAATCGGAGCGAAATCCAAGAAAATATATTTTTATGATCTCGGAATAAGGAATGCTATCATTAACTCATTTGCTCCCTTAAATTTGCGTACAGATGCAGGAATTTTATGGGAAAATTTCTGTATAGTTGAACTTATAAAAAAAGCCAATAATCGGCGAAAATTCGCAAACAACTATTTTTGGCGCACGTATGATCAACAAGAGGTAGATTTTATTGAAGAATACGACGGCGTGCTACACGCTTACGAATTTAAGTATTCGCCGAATCAGCGAGTGAAGATTCCAAAGATTTTTATGGATACATATCATCCAGAATTTCATACAATAAATAAAGAAAATTGGTTCGAATATCTTTTATAATACGAAAACGCAAATTGATTCGAGAAATTTCGATTTTTGCGTCTATTATGCTGCATTTTCGTCATTTCTCTGTCTGTTTCCGTTATATTCATCAATCCCTTCGGGTTTGTTGTTTACCTTGAGCAATAGCACGCTCGTGATGAACTGAGCTATTGAAAATCCGAGTCCGATTCCATGAAGCGAAATATTAAAGTCACCGCATATAGCAGCTATATGATATAAGGATCCGCCATATACATGCGCTGGTTGGACTCCGGAGTGCGCATAAAATTGCTCTAAAAAATTTCAGCTGTGTCCGAAGTGTTTGAAAAAATTTTCTGTAATCAATTTTATTAATGTGACTTGACTTAGCGTTTTGCTGT
>JAFUZX010000062.1 GCA_017476405.1 Alphaproteobacteria bacterium
CATAGCCATACTATTTGAAAAAGCCATAATAACGCAAAATACAGCGAAAATAATCGTCTTCATGATTTCCTCCCTAAATTATTTACAAGCTTAGGTTAGAAAAAACACGATGATATAAATATCCGTAAAAATTACCTAGGTAAAAATTACTTAAGTAAAATTATTCATTTTTTTTATTATCAATACAAGATTCAAGTAGTCTTTCTCTGGCTCCCGGATATTTCGCTGGGCTGCCCTGTATATCGGATATAGCATCCAGCAATTCTCTCATTATCATCCCAGGAGTATGCATTTGAAGATCATCTTCTCGTCTACACCAGTATTTTGCTGATCTTATAACAGTAAGTTCTACACAATTAAAAGCATAACTTAACTTTTTATCCCCACTTTCAAGATCATTATGTTTGTAAAAAAATAGAGCTTCACTAAACAATTTTTCACCCATTTTCCATTCGATTAATCTTGCTTTGCACTCTCCTTTTTCATATTTACTAGAATCTACCGAAATCTCTAAAGCAAATTTTGGATGAGCAGTTGTCATATCTAATTGTTTTTTGGCAAAATCAAGATACGATATAACATTTTGCACTCTTTCTCCTAAAATTTCAGATGTTGTCTTCGCATCTGATAATCCAGAAGCTGAAATTTCCATCGCTTGAGCAGAATTACAACCGCTAATAGATAAAAAAATCAAGCTTAAAAATAAGTTCTTATTCATACCTTTTTCCCTATCTAGCCTAGAAAAATTATATCTTTTAAAAGAGATAACAAAAAATTTAGAAAAATGAAAGTAAAAAAGGCACAATTTATCTTATTGTGCCTTCATATGGGAATATTATAAAATTACATAATAATCATCACATCTATAGCAATCTTATATGTCAAAATAAATAGATTTTTTCAGAGAATCTTTAGGTAGTTTTGAAATCCATTTAATTAATTGTTCAGCTAATGGTTTAAACATTTCTTCTGATACTAAAGTACGAGAGCTCAAACTTTTTAATAATTCATTAACATAATTGTGAAAAAAATCTCCTTCATATTCTATATCAGTTTCATACCGTTTGCTGTTTTTACAATTGATCAATTCTTCGTAAATACTTTTTAGCGCATTAGGTAAATTATTACGACAATAATCTTTATCTTTATAGAAATCTTCTTCTTCAGGCAGTATTCCTTGCACTATCTTGAATGTATATTTGTATAAATCAAAATCAGACTTATGATACATTTGATATTCTATGGCTTTGTACATACCATATCACAACAATTTAAGGTAGCGCAAAATACAGCGAAAATAATCTTCTTCATGATTTCCTCCCTAATTATTTACAAACTTAGGTTAGAAAAAACATGAAGGTATAAATATCCGTAAAAATTACCTAGGTAAAAAATTACTTAAGTAAAACTACATCTAATCCATAAGATGTTGAAAATATTGTGTTGGATTCCCAGGTACTTCTTGAATGGCCAAAATTTGATTCCAAAGAGTTGTAATTAAACTTTCCCCATTGCTACAGTCATTCTGTTTTGCTAATGCCGTTCGAAAAAAAACTTCATTACCCCAGTGGAATCCCGCTTCTAGACGATTATCACCTTTAACCAAATTGTTTGTACTATAATAAACTAATGCTTCAGTGAAGAAATCAGCTACTTTTTCCCAAGTTATGCCCGTTATACGTTCTTGAGGAGGTAATCTTAAACTTGGATGAATTGTATCTTCTGATGATTGATCTAAAGCAAAATTTCGATATGATGTTGTATCAATTATTCTTTGACTTAAAGTTTCCTGAGAGGTTGGTATAACTGTTCTGGACTGAACTGTCATCAGTATACATTCTTTAGCAAGCCCCTCCATTCCCCAAAGAATATCGATAGTTAACATAAATGCCAGTAATAATATTTTCCTCATAAAACTATCCTTTTCCTAAACAATACATTTTCACTCAAAAAAGTTAATAACGTACTAAAAAGTGAAGAAAGATATTAACCTTCTTCACTTAATAGTTAATTCAGATATTTTATATAATTATATAATATTATATATAGTTCAACTTCCGTTTTACTTCTTTTACGAGATCTTCATCACTTGGTGGACTCACGCCAAACTGGGTATAATATATCTCATATATGTTTTTCAATACATCTAAAAGCAGTCGAGTGTATAACCCTTGGTAATTAGCTCGAATATACCCTGGATCTTTATCTTTTTCTGCTTCTGATGCTTCTATTATCAACTCATTTTCTTGTTTAAACAATTCCTGTAATTGAATATTATTTGATCTTTCAGCTGTATAAAAATCATCACTATACATACACAAAATATTTTGACGGAATACAGCCATACAAAATACGATGAAAATAATCTTCTTCATGATTTCCTCCCTAATTATTTACAAACTTAGGTTAGAAAAAAGTCAAAGATATAAATATCCGTAAAAATTACCTAGGTAAAAAATTACTTAAGTAAAATCCGATTAATTTACAGATTTATTAAATAATTAAAAGCTTTAATTCGCTCACACAAGTCCCTTGTTTTAAGCAACTTCATTACTCCAATTCCGCCAGTTTTCAATAGCTCTGGGATAATAAATAGGACTGCCTTCTATATCTTCTAAAGAGCTAATAATTTCATCTATTATTTTTTGCACCGACGTATTTGGTTGTTTCCAAAAAAGAATACTTCTGTATGTAACAGTAATTCCCGTACCTAGCCCTAAATCCAAATTAAAATCACCTTTTCTTAAATCATTTCCATTATATTTTTCTAACGCATCATCAAAGCAATCCGCTATATAATTCCACATTGTTCTGAAATACTCATTTGAGCTAATCCATAATTTCGGATGAGCTGTCTCTTCTGAACATTGTTTGCGAGCAAATTCTGAATATTTACGTGTTTCTTGAATACGAGTTGATACAGTTTGTTCGGTTGTTGGAGTTTCTAAATGTTTGAATTCCATTCCATATAAGCTATTAAAGTACGATAATAGCAATACTAGGTAAAATAAAAAATTCTTATTCATATTTTTTCTCCTAATCAAACCATATATGTTATAGATGACTACATTATCATATTAATAAAACGTTAATAAATGGTTAAACAAATTTTTTCAAAAAAAAATGAGAGAACCTTTTGAATTCTCTCATCTAAAATATCTGTGTTTTTATCTCATAAAATATTATAGTTTTCTGCTGCTTTAAAACTCTTTTCCTCTTTTACTTCTTTTGATATTTTTTGAAGTAATTCTGTTACTAACTCATAACATATTTTTTCTAAAGCTTCTTTGCAATATTCCACTACATCATCACCAAATTTATTTTTAAAGCACTGGATCATCATGCTTACAAGATTTCTCTTTTCAAAATCTTCAAGAGTCGGACATGAGCTCGGATGTATCACCATTTCTCGTGCGAACATATTAATTACGGTAGATTGTTCTATTTCCTGTTTAGACTCTTTTATATATGATACAAGTTCATTAGACATAGAAAAGACATTGTAATTTACAGTACAATATAAAAACATAAAAATAATCGTCTTCATGATTTCCTCCCTAAATTATTTACAAGCTTAGGTTAGAAAAAACATGATGATATAAATATCCGTAAAAATTACCTAGGTAAAAAATTACTTAAGTAAATTCCGATTAATCCTTGAAATATTTCCATAATTCTTATGTTTTGCTGTTATTATCAAAACTTCATTACCTCAGTGAAATCTTGTTCTTCGACAAATATAACTTTTAACAGAATTGTCTATAATATAACAAACTAATACTTAGTTTAAGAAATCTAAGTTTTAAAAATCTAGTTATAATTTTTATTTTTCATCATCAGGAAGATCTATTCCTATCCAATTGATAAAAATCTTCTCTTCTAAATGATCAGGAATGATATTAAAATTTTCCAGAGCTTTCGGATAATAAAGAGGACTTCCTTCATAACTTGTTATTGCACTAATAATGCTATCTACTTCTTTTCTGGCAGTATTTGCTCCTCTATTTCCGCAGCGATATTTTACTGTTTTACGTATAGCATCAAAACCAGCGACAAAAACCCATTGTAAAAAGTAATCCCCCTCCGAAAATTTATTTATATTATAACGTTGCAATACATCTCCAAATCCTGTACTCGCCTGTATCCATCTTTCTTGTACGGAATTTGAAACAACCTCAAGTATAGCTGTTCCTGATGATAATTGATTTTGCGCAAAAGCACGATATTTTGTGATCTGCTCGATTCTGTCTTGCACATTTTGCGCAGTCGTCGGAGTTGAAAAATCTATCGGACATAAAGAATATGTAGAGTTTAACGATCCAAAGATAACTAAGATAAATATAAAAAATAGCCTTTCAATTTTTACATTCATATTGAACATCCTTTAAAAACAATTTGTAGTTTAATTATACCGTATAATATATTAATATGATGTAAAAATTATAATCTAAAAAATAAGAACATTCTTATACTTTGAATTCAATAAATAATATAAAAAGAGGGAATACAATCTATTATATACCATTTAAATATTCCCTCATTATCAAAAAGATTATTTATATAATAAACACCAAAGATCTTCTTTTATCTTTTCTTTTGCTTTTTCTATTTCATTATCACTTTTCATCCTACAAATCCAATCAGGTAACTTTTCTCCACCATGTTTTAATACATGTAGTTCAGAATGTTTTGTATTAAGATAATCAAACCAAATTTTTTTTGAATAGAACTTAATTCTCCTTTAGCTATTTTGAAGGCCACTTTTTTTATTTCAAATTCACACTCTGCAATTAGAGTCGTACGAAGTCGTGTTATTTCTTCTTGACTCCGACTTCTGACTTCAGATATTGTATTGGTCATACCATTTGCACAGTTTAGTGTAGCGCAAAATACAGCGAAAATAATCGTCTTCATGATTTCCTCCCTAAATTATTTACAAGCTTAGGGTAGAAAAAAGTCAAAGATATAAATATCCGTAAAAATTACCTAGGTAAAAAATTACTTAAGTAAAATTACAATTAATCTCCAGATAAGTAACTGTCTGGTTGTTCTAAATCTATTATCCATTCGTCAGATAAAGGATCATCTGTAGTGAAAATGTAGGTATAAGATTAAAGTTCTCTTGAGCTTTCGGATAATAAAGAGGACTTCCCTTGTAATTTGTTAATGCGCTTTTAATAATATTTATTTCTTCTTGGATTGTTGTTTCGTTTGGCGCTATTTTGTATTTTATAATATTTATTATTGTATTAAATCCACGACCTAATCCCATATACAAAGCAAGATCTCCACGGTAAAAATATCATTAGCACTGACAAACTTTTCTACTGGCTACAAGAATGTGGATATTGTCCAGGATTACCCGGAATATCTGCTATCGAATCTGCGAGGATTGGATATACATCTCCAAACCATATGCTTCTATTACCATTTCTATATTGTTCAGGTGTATAATCTGTTTTGTAGGTAGTAATATACATAAATGCCCTCTTCCCTAATACCAAGCCTTCACTTAATCGTTTATCTCCTTCAATCAAATTATCAGCATTATAAAGCTCCAAAGCTTCACCAAATTTTGTTGCGGCAAGACTCCATGCTCTTCTTATATTATTATATAGAACAGGATTATGATTAGCTTGCAATCTTAAGCTCGGATGAACTGTCTCTTCATTTGATTGTTGTTGTGCGAAATCCCTATACTCCGTAACAGAAGCTACTCTTGCCGTTACAGTTTCAGTTGTTGTCCAAGCATCTAAATGATCGGGAATTGGCTGTTCCATTCCGAAAGCAAAGCTATGAAATCCGACTAAAAATACCATACAAAATAATGAATTCCTATTCATAAATTAATCCTTTAACAATTAACATTTACTCCTTGCTATAATATTACGTTTGATTACTTAATTAAAGATTAATAAAACAGGAGAGTTAGAAATGAATTCTACTCTCCCGGATAAGCAAAAGCAATTTTATAAACGAAATTCATACTTACATATCAGAAGTATCTATTTGTTTTTTTTATTCTATTTACGAATTCTTCTGCTTTATTAATCCAATCACTATCAGACAACGAATAGGTGTAAGGCATAAAAGGATTTTCGTTTTCAGATATCTTTTTTAAGACGTTTGCGAGCTGTCCAATATTATAATTATAATAATCATCGCCTCTTAAAATAGAATGATCTATTTTTGTAGCTATTTCTTGCGCAAGGATATCTCGGACCACGTATATATTATATGTTTTTTGAGCTCTTCTACAATCTTCCATATATTCTTCAACTTTATCCATAGATAAAATATTTGAGCAACTTACAACTGCGCAAAATATAATGAAAATAATCTTCTTCATGATTTCCTCCCTAAA
>JAFUZX010000063.1 GCA_017476405.1 Alphaproteobacteria bacterium
AATCGTATTCTTCTCCTTTTTTATTTGCTGCTTCATTGACTCCATCGGTATAAAACACGACGGTATCTCCCGGAGTAAATTTATGTACTTGATCAACAAATTCAACTTCTTCAAAAATTCCCAGAGCCATCCCTGAATCACATTCCAGAAATATGGGATCTTTTCCTGGTTGAACTAATCCTATCGGCAAATGTCCCGCATTCGTATATATTAATTCATTTTTCTCCATATCAACGATACCGTACATTGCCGTAACAAACATTGTAGCGACATTTTCACGACATATTGATATATTGACGTTTTTGAAACATTCCGCCGGAGAAGCATACACACGAGAATATGCCTTGATAAGAGTTTTTGCAATAATTGAAAACATAGCCGCTGAAACACTTTTTCCGGAAACATCAGCTATAACTACGCCCAATTTTGTATCACTCAACCAGAAAAAATCATAGAAGTCACCGCTACATTCCGCTGCAGAGATATTTTCCGCATAAAGATCGATATTGTCTTTTTTTACTACATTTCCCGGAAGAAGGCTCTTCTGTAGCTGTGCTGAGACATCTAACTCATTTGAAATCGCTGTTAACTTTTGACTTGTAGCTTCCGCTGCTTTAACATTTTCAACAGCTTTTGCTGTTTTTTTAAGAGTTTCCTCTAAATCTTTAAAGTCTATAGGCTTAATAACGAAATCATGAGCACCACCTCGCATAACAGCTCTCAATGTACCAATATCTCCATAGGCTGATATAACGACTGATCGCATTAATGGGAAGTCTTTTCTGAGTTTACTAATTAAGTTTATACCATCTATTCCATTAACATTTATATCCGTAAGAAATATGTCAGGTCTCACTGTTTTCAGTAACTCTTCGGTTTGTTCCAGAGATGTTGCGAAGGAAAACTCATATATTCCGTCCTCAATTTGATGACGAAATTTTTGTTGAAAAAGATCTTCAGTGTCTTCCTCATCATCTAAAACTAATACCTTCGTTAAGTTTGCCACTTAACAGCTCCCCAAAAAATGCTATAATTTATTATTTCATGAAAAAGTTTACAAATTATGACTATTTTAAAAAAAATTAGAGAAATTATCCTTGATACTGAAACTACAGGCCTTAGTTGGGAAAATGGAGATCGTATTGTCGAAATCGGATGCGTAGAATTGATCAATCATATTCCAACAGGCAATACATACCAAGTATACATAAATCCTAAAAAATTAATGACTAAAGAATCCTCAAGTATCACGGGTCTTACTGATGAGTTTCTAAAAGATAAACCACTATTCAGCGAAATAGCCGATGATTTCCTAAATTTCATCGGAGATGGAACTTTAGTTATACACAACGCTCCCTTTGATATAGGTTTTCTTAACAGTGAATTAGATCGTCTCGGAAAAACTAAATTTAATTTAGAAGATGCTATTGATACTCTCGAAATAGCTCGCCGAAAATTTCCCGGAAGTCTTATTAATTTGGACGCTCTATGCAGAAGATTCGGAATAGATACTTCATCTCGTGAAAAACACGGAGCTTTAATTGACTGCTATCTCTTGGCTGAAGTATATATTCAACTTTTGGGAGGAAAACAAAGCGGATTACAGTTTTCCGATAATGAAGATATCATTACAAACACTAAAGATCCTATCAATAAAAAACAAAATAGAGAGAAACGAACTTTTGCTCCTTCTGAAGAAGAACTTATCGCTCACAGAGAATTTCTAAAAACAATGGAATCTCCGATTTGGAATAAAGTAATAAATAAAGGCTAATAAATATGAAGTTTTTTAGTCACGCTAAATGGATTTTATCCGGAGAACATACTGTTGTAGGCGGTGGAAAAGCTATTGCGTTTCCTTTACGAAAGTACGAATCATCTATAAATTTTTCACCATCGAACAAACTTGAAATTTTTGATACGACTAAAGAAAATAATAGTATTTTTCTGTCGTTAATTAAAAGTGCAGCTGAATTCGCAAAGATTGATTTCAAAAATATTACAGGTAATTTTTTTGTACAATCGGATATAAAAACAAAATCAGGTTTAGGAAGTTCCGCCGCAATATGTACAAATATCGCAAAAATATTCAAACATCTTGGATTATGGGAAGATATTTTTTCTTTAGCAACTCATTTAGAAGATAAATTTCACGGAAGAAGTAGTGGATTAGATATCGCTGTCGCAATGACTGATAAAGCTGTAATATTTGAAAATAACCGAGTTGGCAGTGTATTTGAGCCCGTATTTTGGCCACACATGATGCTTACTTATTCCGGAGAAAAATCGGAAACATCTAAATGTGCTTTCATAGTAAAGAAAATAGCAGAAACAAACGTATCTTTAGCTATTTCGCTAAATAATATGATGAATCAAGGTTCAGATTTGTGTGAATCAGGTCTTAAAAATTGTAATTTCGCTGAGCTGAAAGAGGGAATTATACTTTGTAATGAAGCTTTCAAAGGATGGGGACTATACAATGATACCTTATCCGCACATGTTAATAAATTATTAAAAAATGGAGCTGTCGCAGCAAAACCTGTAGGATCAGGTCTTGGAGGATTTGTTCTAAGTTTATGGGAAGAAAAGCCTATAAAATATCATAATATTGGTTTGACTTTAGAAAAACCCTAGTATAGATATATTAACCTAGTTATAACTAATAATAAAAAAGGGGACTTTATAATGGATAAAAAAGATTGGGGAATAAAACGAGTTTGTATCGGGTGTGGAGCTCGCTTTTATGATTTTAACAAAACTCCTATAGTATGCCCATCATGTGGAATGATACATGATCCGGAATATTTATCTAAAAGAAAATCAAAAACGGTAACAGATAAAGTTGATGAAGATATTATAATTGATGATGATGTAATATCAGAATCTGAAGATGAAGATATCGTAGGTTTGGATGATGAATCAGATGATGATATGGTGTCACTAAATGATGCAAAAGAGTAATTTTCATTTATCGATACTTGCCATAGCTTTTATTTTTATCAATATTACAATAAATCGAAGTGTTATAGCTGATAACCAAAAAGTATCAGAAGCATCAAAATCTAATAACAAGACAGATATCTATGATGAAGACGAGGATTCAGCATCGATTTGGGACTCAAAACCCGAAGAAATCCAAGCTGTTAATGTACAAATTTTAGATAAGATAAGCGGAAAAGTAATTAATAAAAGAATACGAGTAAATCAATCTATAAAAGTCGCAGGTATTGAGATAACTTTAAAACGTTGTTTCAAAAATTCTCCTGAAGACAGCAAAGAAATTTATGCTTTTATTGAAATTGGCGAAAGAAAATCGATTTTTTCAAAATGGTTGTTTGCTTCATCTCCATCTATAAATCTGTTTGCACATCCGCAGTACGATGTTAGAGTAGAATTTTGATATGTCTTTGCCTTTTTTATCAGACTCACAAGCTGTATTTTTAGCTCCGATGGCTGGAATTACAGATGCTCCGATGCGTGAATTGGTATCGTCTTTTGGAGCGACAGCTGTTGTTTCCGAAATGGTATCCAGTGAAGCTCTCATAAGAAACAGCCAAAAAACCTACAGACGATTACAAAACGGACAAAATAATATTATACACATAATACAGCTTATGGGATCAAATCCTCAACATATGGCTGAATCTGCCCTAATTAACGAGCAAATTGGAGCTGATATTATTGATATAAATATGGGATGTCCCGCTAGAAAAATAGTCTCAAATAATTCCGGTGCGGCATTAATGAAAGATGAAAAACTTGCCGTAGAAATAGCGGAAGCGGTCGTAAAAGCGACAAAACTTCCTGTAACCGTAAAAATGCGCTTAGGATGGGATGAGAAAAACTTAATTTACGTAAATCTTGCGAAAAAATTTGAGGAAGTTGGCGTTCAAATGCTTACTATACATTGTCGCACAAGAAATCAAATGTATAGTGGAAAAGCCGATTGGACGGTAATAAACGCTTTAAAAGATACCATAAAAATTCCATATCTTTGTAACGGAGATATAAAGTCTGTTGAAGACGCAGACATTGCTATAAAACAATCAATGGCTGATGGGGTTATGATAGGAAGAGGAAGTCTCGGTCGTCCGTGGTTTTTGAAACAAGTTATGGAATTTCTTAAATATCATGAAATACAAACAAAAACGCCGACAATAGAAGATCAATACAAAATTATCATGCGTCATTTTCAATCAACTTTAGATTTTTATGGTAAATATCATGGTTTAAGGGTATTCAGAAAGCATTTTTGCTGGTATAGTTCAGGATTAAGTGGTTCTTCAAATTTTAGAGAAACCATAAATAACGCTGAAGATATTGATGTTATTAAAGAGTGTGTATCAAAATTCTATGAAAATAACTCTTTAGTTAAATAATAAAAATCAATATACTATACAGCTATAAATGTTTTTATTACGATATATATGAAAAAAATGTTGATAAAAAAAGGTATAAGTCTAAACCCAAAAGAAGGATTATCTGCTCTTTTGAAAAGAAATTTAGAAAACTATTTAGCCTCTCACAGTGATGGTAAAGTTCCTCCCGGACTTTATAATCGAATATTAAATGAAGTGGAAAAGGTTATATTCCCCGTAACTTTGAAATATGTCAAAGGTAATCAAACGCAAGCTGCTGAGATATTGGGAATAAGCCGAAATACATTGCGAAAAAAAATACAAATGTTATATGGCGACAACTTCGATAAATAATATACTAAAATTTATTTGGAATTTCCTCAAAAAGTCCAAAGTACGGAATTTTTTGACTTACTTCTTTTTTATTTTATCGACAGTATCTTGCTTTTTCACTTATTTGCTGTTCACCAACGTTGATTCATACCATGAAAGCAGCAGAAGTATTATCTCAATTCTCTATTGTGATATAGCTTTTATTCTGATTTTATTGTTATTAGGCGGACAGAAAATACTTGAATTATGGAACAATAGACATAAAAAAGGATCTCGTCTTACCGGACGTTTAATTCTGTTATTTTCATTCAGTTCTATCATTCCAACTGTATTGATGACATTTTTTTCCGCATTCTTCTTTCACAATGGCATCGATTCATGGTTCAATGAACGTAACAGAATTGTCTTACAAGAATCATTACAAGTCGCTGAATCTTATATCGGTGAACATAAACGAAGATTAATCAATGATTGCACAGCTGTTTCAAAAACCATTGCGTATCATGTAGATAGACTTTCAGAACTGCAAGAAGTAAATCTTGATGATTTTTCCAAAAATATCAGCTTTATTCTGGATGATCTTTGCGCTTTAAAAAATCTTAATGCGGCTATTTTACTTAACTCATCTTTCAATGTAATTGCTCATTCAAAGTATAGTGTCGCTCTGCACTTCATAACACTAAGTGATAAATTCATATCTTCTCTGAAAGAGCGAAATTCTACTATTTTAGAAACTATTGATTCCGATAATAAAACAATTCGAGCAATTTCTTGTTTCAGAACCGAAAATAATGAATATATGTATCTAATAATTGATCAAAATATTGACTCAAGCATATTACAACAAGCTCAAAACGCAAGACACGCTTACAACGAGTATTTTCATTTACTAGAAGATCGAAACTCACTTGAAATAGCCTTCATGTTTATGTTTTTTATCGTAAGTATAATGTTGCTTGTCGGATCAATTGTTGTCGCTATACTATATTCATGGAGAATTGTAAAACCTATAAGCAATTTAATCGATACATCTGAAAGTATTATCGGCGGAGATTTAAACGCTCGTGTTCCGGAAGAAAGCTCATATGAAGAAATTTCCTTATTATTAAAAATATTTAATCAAATGATATCTCAAGTACACATGCAACGTGAGGATCTTGTAAAAATCAATCGGCAATTAGATGAACGTATCAAATTCTCAAGTAGTGTACTTGCCGGAGTTTCATCAGGAGTAATAGGAATAGACAATAACGCTATTTATATATGGAACGATGCCGCTGAAAAATTGCTTGGGAAATCACTCTCTTTTGGTGAACATATATGTAACATATTACCGGAAATAGAAAATGCGTTAGTCATATC
>JAFUZX010000064.1 GCA_017476405.1 Alphaproteobacteria bacterium
AATCAAAGAAGGACATATTATATTGTCTCTCATCGGACTTTACAGAATCACGCAACAAAAAATTTCATTGGAGGATTTGGTCATATGAATCTATCTGACTTAGAAACTCCGCAAATTATTGAAGAACTCAGCTTGAATGAATTTCTTGAGCAGATGCGAAACAAGCTTATAGAAATTGAACCGGAATTTACCGCTTATCTCGAAAGCGATCCTTTAATAAAACTCATGGAAGTTGCAGCGTATCGAGAATTACTTTTGCGCCAAAGAATTAATCAAGCGGCCAAAGCAAATTTGTTGGCTTTTGCGACTGGAAGCGACTTAGATAATCTTGCAGCATTTTACGGGATTGAAAGAGCAGAAAACGAAACTGATGATGAACTCAGAACTCGAATACAAGCGAAAATCGTTGGATGGTCTAGCGCAGGAAGTCGAGAAGCTTATAAATTTCACGCTTTAAATTCCGATCCGAGAGTTAAAGAAGCAAATGCTGACTCGCCTGAACCTGGTTTAGTTCGAATTTCGATTTTATCAAAAGAAAATAATGGTGTTGTTTCTGATGATTTGCTGGAATCTGTAAATTCTTACATGCAGCGCGATGATATACGAATGCTTACTGACACCGTTCAAGTTGTTCCGTGTAACTTAATCGATATTGATGTGAAAGCAAAAATCACTTTGATGTCATCTACTCCGACAGAATTTTTAAGTGCAATTAAATCATCTTTCAAAAATGCATTTTCGAAAATCGCGGGAATGGGAGTTTCAATTTCACGAAGTTGGATTATTTCGAATTTATTTTTAGACGGCGTGAAAGATGTTCAATTGTTGTTACCGATTTCGGATGTTGAAGTTTCTGAAACCGAATGCGCAAGATTAATTGATGTGGAGTTAAATACATGAGCCTTTTACCGTATAACGCCACAAAATTTGAAAGAACAGTTGAGCAAGCAATTAAATACAATGTCGATCCGAATGTTCTTGCTGGTTTCAAGTTTAAAACAACAGGATCAAATATCAATTTGGCGTTATCGTGGGAATATTCTCTCGCACAAATTAATGTCGACGATTTCAAAAACAGAGTGATTGAAGGACTGAAATTTCATAGATTAAAAGGCACGCTATATTCTCTAAAACAAGCTCTGTCTTGGTACGGATTAACAGGCATCATTATCGAGGAAGAAGCTGCAGGGGAAAAATTTGCGAATTTTCAAATTGGCTTTGATGAATTACCTGATGTTTTAGATGTCGACACTATAATTGAAGTTGCGAAATTAGCTGCTCCGCTCAGGTCAAATTTGTTTCGTTTATATAACAAGGAACATGATGTTCGTGATTTTATTCTCGATCATTCAGATTGGGGCGATATTTTATCGGATTATTCGGGCGTGCGTTTAAGTGAAGACAGTCCGCAATTGTCTTTCGGACGCAAAATGTTTGCTGAGGCAGAGGTCGGAAATTACGAAATCAATTCTTCTTTTGAAAATGAACACAGTAATTCTGCATTAATTGAAGACGGATTTAAACTTGATTTCGGAATTTTAGATGAAACAAGATTAAGTGAACCTGTTTACCCGATTCATCATCATGCAGAAATGATTTTAGAAAATTCAGATTACATCGGCGAAAAGATTCCAGATAATTTGATTCAGCCGATAACTTCTTGCCGAGCAATGATAACTTTATCAGATGCAGAAACAACGCTAGGTGATTTACAATGCTGTTTTGCGGGAAGCTATGAAAAATTGAATGACGAACCGTTCAAACTTTCGTTTCATCAATTATCTATGTTTGCGGATAGATCAGAAACAATTCCAATCGAAATTCGAGAGCTTTCCAAAGCAACAGCAGATGCAGAATATGACGGCGAATTAGCAGCCGAACAAGGATTTTTCGAAGACGATTCTGTTTTTTCAGCAAAACTTTCAGCAACCGTCGAAAGTAATTTAGAATCAGAATTTTTCGGAACAGCAATTTATAAAGGCAACAGCACGTGGGGAGACAATGTTCATTTCGATGTCCCTTGGTGCGAACAAAATTGGTATGGAAAAATAACGGAGGATTAATGGCAATTATAACAATTCCGGGACGCGCAGGTATAGCAAGAAGTATAAAATCAAATAGGCTTTTCATCGCTTGGGGAACAGGAAATCCAGAGTGGACGACGAGTGAAAAAATTTCTGAAGATTCGACTCAAACAAGTTTATTTCGAGAAATCGGTCGTCGTGTTGTCGATGAAACTTATTACGTTGTCGGTGATGATCAAGGTGATTTGGTAACTCCGAGCGGTCGTTGGCGAATTTCCGAAAATCCAACTAACCAACTTTATGTTAAAGCGCAATTCGATTACGCAGATGGAAACGGCTACACGATTAGAGAGTACGGACTATTTCTGAATACTGTTGTTCAAAGTGATCTTCCGATCGGTCAGCGATATTTTCTGCCGACAGAAATTGAAGATCCGGGAGAACTTTTGATGCTTGAAAATTGCGTGCCTCTGATTCGCACGGGAAATA
>JAFUZX010000065.1 GCA_017476405.1 Alphaproteobacteria bacterium
ACATTATTAAATCAGGTAATTCAGATAATATCACTTACACGCTATTTCCTATGATCAAAGCGTTAACAGACAAAGGCATAGCTGTTGCGACAATCACTTTCAAGCATAAAAAATCAATAAAAACTGATATTTTGGATCAAATAAAGATGCTTTGTGAAGAAAATGGAATAGATACAACAAAGGTTTTGTTTATTGGTCATAGTTTTGGTGGATACATGCTTACACAGTTGCTTGTGGATCCTGAAGGCGCAAAGATATTGAATAAGAAATGTCCGTTGGGAATAGTCTTTTACGCACCTGCGGGAACAGAAGAATCTTGGACTTGTGGAGGTTGGATTAAACAAAATCAAGAAAAAGATTTTCTTACAACAAACGGTTTCTGGGGAACAAACTCAGAAAATAGTCAGCTTGCCATAGACGTTGAATATCCATTCATAACTATGAATAATTACAATGAATCAAACAAAAATCTTGCACAGGAGATGCGAAAGAATTTTAATAAGTTTGAAAATAAGATTTATATATTCTATGGAACCGCTGATCTAAATACTTTACCAACTCAGGTAAAAAGATTTAAAGATCAACTGACAATTTTGCTAAAATCACAGAAAAATGGAGAAACAAGATTAACAACAATTGGGTATCCGTACTCATTCCATCACATACACAGAGTAAAAGAAGCTTTTTCTGATGAACAAAATTTAAAGCAACTTCTGGACGGATATAAAGATGGCAATCTATCAATTAACCTAAAACAAATTGCCGAAGAAACAAAGGAAATAAGGAAAGACAATTTTAATAAATTTATGGATAATATTAACTCTATTATAAATGGCAAAAATATAGAACAGCCTGAAATAAGAAATAATAACCTGAAAGAAATAAGCGACATATTAACTAAAATAATTAAAATATCAGATAATTACAATATTATTGGTAGCAATACCATTGAAAAAAATGGCAATACCATTTTCAACAGCGATATTATAGACGCAGATATAAAAGAGAAACAACTAGAACTTTGGAACGAGTATGAAAAAGCGAAAAAAAATATTATTATTGAGTGTTGTAAAGATCAAGAATTAAAAACTCAAGATAAAATTAATACCGCATCTGATGATATAAAAAAGAAAATACAAGAGTTGAAAGCTCGACAAAAATTCATCCCCCTTTTTCCAGAAAAAAAAGATGATAATAAATAATGGTGTCGAATCATAAATCAAATAATAAAACTTAGGAAAAATCTGAAAAATCACAAACGAAAAGATTAATCTTTTTTATTAAAAAAAACATTGACATTAAAAAGAATGCCGTTATATTAACGTTAAAAGCGATGGAGATAAATAATATGCGAGCATCTGATATAGCAATATTTTTTGCACTTAACCTTACTGTCATGTTTAATACCGCAAATGCGTCAAATATTAATAACAACTTACATGAAAACAATTCAATACTTACCTCGTCTACCACTGTTTTCAAAAGTGGGCATGTCGAAGGCATAGAAGTATTTGAACCTACTGATCTTAATGAAGACGATAAAAATGTTTTTTTTGATAGCCAAAATTCTGACACAGCATTTTCACAACAAAAAGTTAACAAAAATCGTCAACGAGCAGTTTCTTCCGGCAAATCAAATAAATTTCCGATATCCACATCTTTGTTAGCTTCCACGAACACAGCGGCATCTTCTTCAGCAATAATCCGGGGATTAGATAAATTATCAGACGATGAAGAAAGTCAATCAACAGACAATAGATATCACCTATCATTAACTTCAGATGAATTAAATCAATGGAGCAGAAAAGGATTAAATTTGGAAAATGTACTAAATTGGAGTAAAGAGAAATTAAGAGACGCCAGCAGACATTTTTTCGCAAACAAAAATCCTATACAAGAAAGAACATCTTTACGAGGTTCAGCATTCATCAGAACAAGAAACGCAAGAAGAGTCGGGAATCATGCGGAATTAATAATAAGAGGAGATGATTGTGAAGATTACTCTACAGCAGGAGAAGATAGTAGTGCTGTTGATAATAATTTATTAGACAATTCCATTAACGCTACAGTAATGTACTGCTTACAAATGTACGGAGACGGAGTTGAAACTAATAAAGCTATATCTATCATAATTGAAACTCTTAAACAAAAATGTTCCTTAAATACCGTTAAAGCCGCATTAACATTCGGCAAACAAAGTAATACAGATATATCAAGTGCTGTATATAACGCAATTAATGAAGAGACAATGGAAACTACAAATGCTCGTATAGAGTTGTATAACAGTCTATTTGCGAATTATAGTCTCTTTCAAAATTATTGGCAAAAAATTTTTATAACCAATAATCTAAATATTAATGATATAAAAACAATCACATTGCTCGCTTTAAAAAAAGATCATAGCTCTTTTGATGTAACTAAAGAAAAAGACAGAGCACACTTTAGAAATAAACAAACTGAAATTTTTGTAAAATGCGCACTAACTGAGTATGTAAGAAAAATGGCGATCTTTAATAATGAAAAAGAATTCCTAGTTAAACTGTTCACTGATACATACCAAAGAGAATACAACCAAAAAATAGCTCAACAAGTAGCAGAAGAGACTCTTAACAAAGAAGTATTCACTGTCGAACCATATAATGTATTGAGCGATTTTAAACCGGGAATGAGTGCTGCGGAATTAAACAACGAGATAAAAGGAGATAAGTTGCTGTTTAAAATTCAAAATATCGTCTTAAATACAATTAAAAAGCAACATAAAGAATTTGAAGGAGCTGCTAACGCTCTGTTTAAAAAGATCACTAAGAAAATTAAAGACACCACATTCACTGAAGACGATCGACAGCAAATTATAAATTCTATAATTCATCAAGATTTTTTTGATAAAAATACAGCAAAAAAGATCATTGAAAATTTTATCCAGAGAAAAAATTAAATACTAAATCGCTCGAAATGAAGAAGGCTGAGTAATAACAGGAGCTGTTTGAGGAATGCGTGACGTAGATTGAGGAACAGCAACCGGAACCGATCGAACGACAGGGGCCACCGGAAGAGTTTGAACCGTAGATGATTGTTGTTCCGAAGCCGCTGTTATATTTTCATCATTCTCAGGTAGGCCCGTTCCTTCATTCATTGCGTCATACAAAGTTTCTTCAACCGCTTCTTTTGTGATGCTCACTATTCTGGCTTCTTCGAAATTATGCACCTGCAACCACCTTAATAATTTGTTTGCCGTTGTATCTTTCTTAAATGGGCCGCAAAAAACAAATGAGTCTTGTCCATCACTGCTTTTTGAAACTTCTACATGTGTTTTGTAACCTTTACTTGTAAGTAATTTTTGAATTTGAATAGCAATCGCATTTTTAAAATATCCGATAAATACAACTTTTTTTCCATCCAATGCTTTATCTACAATTGGCTCACGTTCCTGAATATCCGTCATCGTTTTCTGATATGAACAATTATCCTGAGGTGTATGAGAAATCGCAATTTCCCTCAATAAAGCATCCACAGAAAAAGGTTCCATATTTTGATTTTGTGTTATTTCTCGACTTTTTTCCGTTGCTGTATCAATTTTTTTCGATTTTATAATTTCAGAGAAATTCTCTACCGTATAACCAGCTGCCGCCAAAATTTTCATGACTTTATCAGACAATTTCGCAGAATTAGCGTCTCCTATATTTCCTAATTTCTTAGCAATTGCTTCCGCACTCATATCCGAATCAGCGTTCTTTTGTTTTTCTGAGGAAACTATATCGGAAAAACTTCCGGGAGAAACTGTTGATCCCGTAAAAAATCCGACACAGAAAAACAGAATTGCTAATGTCAGCAGTACTATTACTCCAAGAATTGCTACAACTTTATTCATACATCAATCACATCTCAAAATTATTACCGTCAACCTCTATTATATTTCATCAAAATCAATATAATGTAACTGTTGCTTATCATCTATTCTTTGGATTTTCGCAAAAAAAAGTTTATAGATGGTAAATGCTTCATATTTTTTTAAGGTAATAATTAATGTATTCCGTAATAATATTAGCCGCAGGAAATGGTTCTCGTTTAAAAACGACAACGCCTAAAATTTTACACAAAATAGGATCTTTATCTTTACTGGATCACGTTATTCACACCTCAAATAAGCTTTCACCCGAAAAAATTGTAGTTGTAACAAAACCTGATTTTGATCTGCATCAAATAAAATACTTTGAAAATATTACAACAGCATTTCAACAAGAGCAGAAAGGAACTGGCCACGCAGTGCAATGCGGATTGTCTGCCTTTAATAATGAAGATAAAAGCGATTGGATTTTCATTCTTTATGCGGATATTCCATTAATTTCGCCTGAAACTTTACAAGAAATGCTCCACACGGCAGATAAATTCAATAATACGGGTGTAGTTGTCTTAGCAATGGACTCAAATGGAACTCAAAATCTTGGAAAATTAGAATCCGCAGAACAAGAAGGAACTATCAAAGCAATTGTTGAAGCAAAAGATATCTCTAATCATAGTTCAAAATTATTGCCATTATGCAATTGCGGACTGCTCATAAAAAAATCTGTATTGGATCAATATATTTCTGAAATAAAACCAAGTAAATTTTCGGGAGAAATCTATATTACTGAAATAGTCAGCATCGCATATAAACACGGATATACTTGTTGTTATTATAAAGGCGATTCAAAAGAATTATCAGGTGCGAACACTCTTGCGGAAATGGCTGTTTTAGAACATAATTTCCAAAATATAATGAGAGAAAAATATATGGAAAACGGAGTAAAATTAATAGCTCCTGAAACTGTGTTTTTTTCATATGATACACAAATAGAATCAGATGTCATAATTCAGCCATATGTCGTATTTGGAGAAAATGTATACCTTAAAAAAGGAGCTGTAGTCGGTCCATTTTGTGTAATTGAAGGCGGAGAAATCAGATCCGCAAATGTAGGACCGTTTTCAAGAATTCGCCCTGAGTCCGTGATATGTGACGGAGTTAAAATCGGAAATTTTGTCGAGGTAAAAAAGAGCATAATCTCTGAAAATACAAAAATTAATCATCTGACATATATAGGTGATAGCAGCATAGGAAAAAACACTAATATCGGAGCAGGTACCATCACATGTAACTATGATGGAATACATAAACATAAAACAGTTATCGGTAATAACGTATTTATAGGATCTAATTCCGCTATCGTCGCTCCTGTAGAAATTCATGATAATGTAACAGTAGGGGCCGGTAGTGTCATAACAAAAGATATTCAAGAAAATACGTTAGCTGTAGCGCGTGCTATTCAAAAAAACATAGATAATTGGTCAAACAAAAGAAAGCGTAAATAAATGTGTGGAATAATAGGGATTGTCGGAAAAAATAATGAAAACGTTGTTCAGAAAATAATTTCTGGTTTAGAGCGTTTAGAATATCGTGGATATGATTCTGCCGGAATTGCTGTTGTTTCGACAAAGAAAGAAGATAACAACAAAATCTGTCGAGTAAGATCCGCAGGAAAACTCACCAATTTAAAAGAAAAATTAAAAAAAAAACAATTACAAGGATATGTTGGTATCGGGCATACACGTTGGGCTACACATGGTAAACCTACAGAAATTAACGCTCATCCGATGATGTCTAAAGACGTTGCGTTAATTCATAATGGTATTATAGAAAATTACAAAGAATTGAAATTCTCTCTTGAAACCGATGGTTATGTATTTGAATTAGAAACAGATACAGAAGTTATTGCTCACTTAATTCAACGAGAATTTTCAAAAGGCCTATCTCCACGAGAATCCGTCAGAAACGCTGTAAAACTTTTAGAAGGAACGTATGCAATTGCCGTTATATTTTCAACTATGCCGGATACTATTATTGCGGTTCGGCACAACAGTCCCGTAGTTGTTGGATTCGGTGAAAACTTATGTGTCGGATCTGATGCCGGCTCTCTTTCAAGTATGTGCGATGAAGTCGCATTCTTAGAAGATGGAGATAGCGTTGAAATAAGTGAAAAAGGCGCAATATTTTTCGATAAAAATTTCAAAGAAGTTGAACGGTCTCATGTAAAAATAGAAAAAACAGGAACAGTCAGTAAAGGTATATACCCTCATTTCATGTTAAAAGAAATAATGGATCAACCGATTTCTATCAGAAACACAATAACAAGGAATACTATTGATCCATCTATACTCAATAATGTGTCAAGAATTTTAATAATTGCCTGTGGAACATCATTCTATGCTGGAATGGTTGCGAAATATTGGATTGAAACATTTTTGAAAATACCAACTGACATAGAAATCGCATCAGAATTCAGATATCGCAATCCGGTAATATTAGATAATACGCTCATGATATCAATTTCACAATCAGGAGAAACTATTGATACTTTAAGCGCTATTGAGTATGTTCGCAGCAATAGCAGTTGCAAAACAATGGCTATCGTTAATGTGAAAAACAGCGCTATAGCTCGAGCTTCAGATTTAGTCTTATACACAGAAGCTGGAGTAGAAATGTGTGTCGCCTCAACAAAAGCTTTCACAGCTCAGTTAACTGTTTTGGCCAGTATTGCTTTTTGTAAAAATGAATTTTTGCAACAACAGTTACATAATCTTCCGACTTTATGTGAATCTATATTAACAACATCAGAAATAATAAAAACAATCGCTAAAAAAATATACAAAAGTAGTAGCGCAATATATCTCGGTCGAGGAAATTTATATCCGATTGCTCTTGAAGGTGCTCTAAAGTTAAAAGAAATTTCTTATATTCACGCTGAAGGATTCGCTGCCGGAGAAATGAAACATGGTCCGATAGCTTTAATTGATGAAAATGTCCCTATAATTTTCTTATGTCCGAAAAACGAATTATTTGAAAAGACTGTTTCTAATATTCAGGAATCCATGACAAGAGGAAAAAATATTTTTGTAATAACGGATGCAACTAACGAAGAAATAAATGGAAATATAATAAATATACAAATGCCAAGTATACAATCAGCACTCGCTCCAATAGTATATTCAATACCGCTACAACTACTAGCGTACCATACAGCAGTTCTAAGAGGAACTGATGTTGACCGTCCACGAAATTTAGCAAAATCTGTAACAGTTGAGTAAAAAAATGCATAAATTTGTTCTGAAAAAATTTATTCTATTGTGTTTCTGCGCAATAATAAGTTCTGCTCAAAATCTTAATGGAATGATACCACAAATAGATTTCCAAAATATACTTGATACTCAAAATTTGCATTTTATCAAGATAATATCCAATTGTTCTGAAAAATGCATTGAATCCGTTATAACTATGCAAGAACAAATAAATATTAACTTATTACTTGCTGATCAAGAACTTTTTAATGGGGTTACTCATATCGAAAACGCTCGAAGAATACTCGAAAATACATATTGTTTTTGTACCGAAATAAATCCTCATTTCATTGATGTTCCTGAATATGAACCAAAAAAAATGCTTGTAGATGGAGCGAAAATAGTCAGAGATAAATTTTTAGAAAGATTGAAATTACTTACAACAAATACAGATAGTGGAAAAAATACTTATGATTTACCATATCCCGGACATCCTATTGTAATGTTCGGAAATAATATAGAAACACTAACTGAAGCATTTGCCGATATATTCGATAAATGTAACATATTTTCTGATGAAGAATGGAATAACGTCGCTGTATATTTTGAATATAAAAAAAATAAAATGACATTGTTTTCTAATGTAGCTTATTATAATCCTCGCATTCAACCACGTTATATAGGAGCATTAGATATTGCAGCTATTAAGGCAAAAACTCAGTATATAACAGATTGTCTGCAATCGGTCATTTCTTTACAAAAAACAACACGTATAACATTAAGTGAACTTGCTAAAATTGTTAATCTGCAAGAAAGTGCCACTTCAAATTCAACTAATAATCTAAATATTATTAGGAATAAATTCAGTAACTTATATAAATATGCGGAAAATACCAAGCTTCGCTTTATACACTCACCAATATCCACACAAGAATTTAGATATATACCTGACGCAAAAATGATAATTTCAAAAGGTGCAGAAATAGTCAGAGATAAATTACTGCAACGCATAAAATTATTTGCCGGTATAGACCAATCCACTTTACCTATACCATATATCGATTCTCCGATAAAAATAATGATCGGCACTCCCGCTACTATGGAAAAAACTTTTGAATCAATTGAAGATGCTCTGGAAAATATTACTTTTGATGATAATGAATACTCGCAACAAGAATGGAATAACGTTTTTCCTTTTATGATGTATTTATATGAAATTAATAATGACGCTGTTCTGTCGCAAAACCAATAAAAAAATAAGAAAGAATTAAATTATCGAATAAAAGTAGAAATGATTTTGGTTCTTGACTAGATTAAAGTGTAAGTTGAATTTTTCTTCCTTTATTCCTCTCATTCTGCTGCTCCTATCTTTATTAGCAAAATATCCTCGCTATGTATGATTCATCTATTTCAATTTCTCCTACGCTAAAACATAATTCTCTTTCCGCTATTTCCTCTATCCCCCTCAATTCCGATATCTGAATCACTGTCAAATCCGCACGAAACAACCCTAATAATTATCTAAATTTACTCTCGGAAATATGACTGCGTTTTATATATCTATTATCTTGGCCTGATCTATTATCTCTCTCCAGCTAATCTGCTCTTGAAACATTTAGAAACGACATAATTACAGTCTGAAAATTGTCGAGTGATTTTCATCGAATAAACAGGATAAGTTTTTCGAATAGCGATAAAATGTTCTTTCATGCCTTCTAAACCTATCGGAATAATTTTTCCGTTCCCGTTTAAAACACAATTTTCTGATACGTATTTTGAAACTTCATCCAACAGATTTTCGGAAACAACTACTCCATAAAAATATTTGGC
>JAFUZX010000066.1 GCA_017476405.1 Alphaproteobacteria bacterium
AAGTATAATGGCATATATTATTTTTATAGTAGGCGTTCTGTTTTTAATATGCCTTGCCGGATTTATAGCAGGCGCAGAAACAGCGATTACGGGAGCATCAAAAGCGCATCTTTATCATTTAGCTAAGAAAAAAGATCCTCGAGCTAAAAAAGTTATTGAACTAAAAGAAAACATGACAACATCTATAGGAACAATTTTAGTTCTCAATCAGATGGTAGTTTACCTTATTCCTATAGTCAGCACTTTGTTTGCCATTAAATATTTTTCTCCGGTAGAAACAGCTGTTATGCAAACAGTAATAGCAGTATTACTTATGACATACGCTGAAATTTTTCCAAAAATGGTAGCGATTAATTTTACTATGGAATATGCTTTGTTTGTCGCCCCATTTATAAAAGTTATTGTCTTTTGTATGAAGCCACTCATAACTGTCTTGGAATTTTGCGCCGGTATTTCCATGAAATTATTGAGAATGGATATTGCGAATTCACATTCCTCAGACGATGCGGATGAAGAATTGCGTGGAGCAATTGAAATGCGGCCATCAGAAGGCGATGAAGATGAAGAACAAAAGAAAATTATGCTTAAAAGTATCTTAGATCTTGAAGCTATCAGGGTCACTCAAGCTATGGTACACAGAAAAAATATGAGTACAATTGATTCATCTTTACCTGTTGAGAAAATTGCGGAAGAGTTAATGAACTGCCAATTTTCAAGAGTTCCAATGTGGAAAGATAATCCTGAAAATATAATCGGAGTTCTCAAAACTAAGACTTTTTTCCGTGCATTACAATTGGCCAATGGGAATGTAGAAAATATAAAAATATATAGTTTAATTTCCCCACCTTGGTTTATTCCTGAAACTACACATCTGCTGGAACAATTGCAAAATTTCCGAAAAAAAAGAGAACATTTCGCTTTAGTCGTAGATGAATATGGAGATCTAATGGGGTGTATAACTTTGGAAGATATTCTTGAAGAAATTGTCGGTGATATAGGAGATGAATATGACGATAATGAAGATCAGGAACTAAAAAAACTTCAAGATGGCAGTGTAATAGCCTATGGATCTACACCGGTAAGAGATATTAATAGAGAACTTGATTGGAATATACCGGAAGAAGATGCCGCAACTATAGCCGGTTATATTATGAGTGAGTTGAGAAAAATCCCGGATACAGGGCAAACATATGTTTTATCCGGCTATAAAATAGAAATTTTGAGAAGACAAAGGAATCAAATTGTTTTAGTAAAAATTACACCTCTTACAACTAATGAAGATAGCATGTTGTAAGTTAGAAAGATGTAATACTTTTGCTTTTATGAAAGTAATGAGGTGATTTGTAATGAAAATTCATTTTGTACATTCAAATAATCAGAAATCCAAAAGCGCATTCAAAAAAATGGTAAAAATTTACGGTCAAGTAGCCGCCTATGAAGCTGATTGTATTGTGGTTCTATCTGGAGATGGAATGGTATTACGAGCATTCCATGAAAATTACAGACTTGGAATTCCGGTATATGGAGCAAATCGCGGACAAATTGGTTTTCTGACGAATCCATATTCTGTTGATAATTTAATAGAACGTATCGAAAAAGCAGTAACTCTGAAAATTCATCCTCTAAATGTAATTATTGAAAACAGAGCTGGTGAAACCTTTGAAACAATCGCTATAAATGAGGTTTATTTGCTACGACAAACTCATCAAACCGCAAAAATACGCATTAAAGTAGATGGTATTGAACGTATGAAAGAAAGCGTTTGTGATGGAATTATCGCAGCAACGGCAACGGGTAGCAGCGCATATAATTACTCAGCAAATGGTTTAATAATACCTCCCGGAACAAAATTAATAGCGTTAACTCCTATAAGTCCATTTCGTCCCAGAGCTTGGCGAGGCGCATTGCTGGAATCAGACTCTGTATTGGAATTTGAGATAATAGATCCGCAAAAACGTCCGGTTTGCGCTGTAGCTGACTATGTTGAATTCAGAGATGTTACTAAAATTAAAGTTTCTGAAAATAAAAACGTAACACTAACGTTACTTTTCGATCAAGATAACTTATTTAAAGAAAAAATTCTGCAAGAGCAATTCGCCGGATAACTGGAAAAAATATATTTATATATAAAAATGTATATAAAAAGCTATTAACTTTCTTGTTGTTGTGACGGAGTTTTTTTATGCGTCAATATACTAAGAATGTTAGCTATTGCTGTTTTCAATTCTTTTCGATGGACAACCATATCTACCATACCATGATCCAGCAAATATTCAGACAATTGAAAACCTTCCGGTAATTTTTCATGTATTGTACCTTCTATTACACGAGGCCCGGTAAACGCAATCAAAGCTCCCGGTTCAGCTATATGTATATCTCCTAACATAGCGAATGAAGCTGAAACTCCTCCTGTTGTAGGATTTGTTAGTAACACAATATACGGCAATCCTGCTTCTTTTATTTTAGCGACAGCCGCAACAGTCCTAGGCATTTGCATTAATGAAAACAGTCCTTCTTGCATACGAGCTCCACCAGAACAAGGAACTACAAGAAATGAATATCCTTTATTTACAGCATAATCGGCTGCCGCAATAAAAGCTTCGCCAACAGCGACTCCCATAGACCCACCCATGAAGTCGAAAATAAAAAACAACGCAACTGTTTTCTGGCCACCTATCCGCCCATAACCAATAACGACCGCATCATTTTCTCCTGTTTTTTCTTTTGCGGCTTTTAATCTGTCTGAATATTTTTTGTTATCTTTAAATTTCAGAGGATCATTTACTGGTATTTTATATTTTATACGTGTAAATTCACCGTCATCAAACAACATTTTGATCCTTTCATTAACGTCCAATTTTAAATGACTATCGCAATGCGGACATATTTGTAAATTAGCTTCCAACTCTTTACGAAATATCATTTGTTCGCATTTTGGACATTTTTCCCATAAATTATCTGGAACATCATTTCCTACTAACGCTCTAATTTTAGGTCTTACAAAGTTAGTTAACCAATTCATATTTTTTCCCTTATATATTTTTTATTGCTTTTTCATTAACGCAGCGCTAACTGGTGCTAAAATAATTCCTTTTTTCCTAGAAAACTCAGTCATAAATTCCGAAATATTTGAAACAGGTACCGCAATTATTTTTTCGCTCATTAAATCATTTTTCTCAGACTTTTTTTGAAAAACCATATCTGTTTTTATATATATAAATTCAGAATTTTCAACAGATAACTTTTGTACAACATCATTAGATTTTTCCAAATCCAGAAAAGCTAATCCTCGTTTCGATAATTCATCAATTATAACTGACATATCTTTAGTTGATTTTGTCAGCAATGTAGGTGTAACATTTGCTATTCCGATAGGACGCTTAATCGAAGCAAGCAGATTATGCAATCTTTCAATTAATAATACGGAATCCATATTTGCTAAAAACGGAGCAACTGTTTCTTGCTTTTTTAAAGGAACAGATGTTTGTGTCGGAATTTGTAAGAAAAATTCATGCCCGAATTTTACTATAATATCAACAAGTTTTTGAAAATCATCAGCATATTGCGGAACCACAAAAGTTACTTTACTTTTCCCGAATTTAGACATTAACTCAGATAATTTCTCTTCAGTCGTATCTGAATTCAATAAGATAACCAAATATAATACTGAATTTTCGACGTTGGAATTTTGGAATTTAGCTGAGAAAACATCCAAAACACGAACACCATCCGGAGAGATTTTCGGAACATAACCGCAAGGAAGTTTTTCATAAAGAGAATTCTCTAAAGAAGAAATGCTTTCATCACCTAAAGTTTTAGATATATTAACATTGGATGAAGACTTTTTAATTTCTTCATTTTTTTCTTGAATATCGTCGTTTATTTCACTTTCTATTTTCGTATTTTTATCAATTATAATCCTATA
>JAFUZX010000067.1 GCA_017476405.1 Alphaproteobacteria bacterium
GATCCGAAACCCTTATATGGTCTGGATCTGTATACATAGAATAGACTTTTTCTTTGATAATTTTCGGATCATCGCTAAGAAATATTGCATTATTCATGGATTTACTGGCCTTTGCTTTTCCATCAATACCTATTAATCTTCCTGTATTGCTTAAATGCAATTTTGTTTCTTTAAGAATATTTGTATTATAGATGCTATTGAATTTTCTAACTATTTCATTTGTTTGCTCTATCAAAGGAGCTTGGTCTTCACCTGCCGGAACTATTTCTGCTTTAAAAGCTGTTATATCTGCGGCTTGACTTATCGGATAGCATAAAAATCCGACAGGAACCGATTGCGCAAGATTTTTCTGAGCCAACTCTGTTTTTACGGTAGGATTTCTCTCTAATCTTGATACCGTAACTAAATTCATATAATACATCATTAATTCAGGTAAAGCTGTAATTTGAGATTGTATAAATATAGTAGATAAATCCGGATCAATTCCGATAGACAAATAATCCGCTACTACTTCATATATACTATCAATGACTTTTTCGGAATTTTCAAAATAATCCGTAAGCGCTTGCGTATCCGCAATCATTATATATTGTTTATATTCTTGCTGAAGTTTTACTCTATTTTTCAGAGTACCGATAAAATGTCCGAGATGTAAACGTCCTGTTGGTCTATCTCCTGTAAGAGAGACTTTTCTAGTATCATTAGTCATATTTTATTCTCCTATTATAAAATTCTACGATATCCTAAAGCTTCAGCAATATGATTTTTATTGATGCTGTCAGTCCCTTCCATATCAGCTAATGTTCTTGAAAGTTTTATGATTCTGTAATAACCTCTAGCTGAAATTTTTGCATTATCAATACACTGATATAACAGTTGTTTTGCATCATTTGTAAGATAAAGCTCCAATTCATGCCCATCTACTTCAGCGTTTGTTTTTTCGGAGCGATCTTTGTATCGATATAACTGGGCTTCTCGAGCTGAAATAACACGTTTCTTTATCGTTGTTGAAGTTTCAATCTCTTCTTTTGACTGAATAAAATCCTCAAGTTTTACATCAGGAACATCTATAAAAATATCAATTCTATCGAGAAGAGGTCCTGAAATTTTTCGCAAATAGTCTTTGCCGCATTTCGGAGCAAGAGTGCATTCTTTTCCTGGAATTCCTAAATATCCACAACGACAAGGATTCATTGCGGCAATAAGTTGTATACGAGCAGGATAAGTTATATGTCTATTAGCTCTTGCTATGCTTATGGTTCCTGTTTCCAGCGGTTGTCGCAAGGATTCCAAAGCAGCTCTAGAAAATTCAGGTAATTCATCAAGAAACAACACACCACGATGTGCTAGAGATATTTCTCCGGGTTTTGCGTTTACTCCACCCCCCACAAGAGCTACCAAAGAAGCAGAATGATGAGGTGAACGATATGGACGTTCTGATATTATACCTTTTTTATCGACTTCTCCAGCTAAACTGTGAATCATCGTAACTTCCAAAATTTCTTCAGGAGTAAAAGGAGGTAAAATAGTCGGAAGTCTGGAAGCCAGTAGCGATTTTCCCACCCCCGGAGGACCAAGCATAAGTACATTATGAGCACCGGAAGCAGCTATTTCCATAGCTCGTTTTGCCATCATTTGCCCTTTTATATCGCTGAAACAACCTATGGATAAACTATTCGTTTGATCAATTTTTTGTTTTATAATTTTCGGTAATATTTGAATTCCTTTAAAATGATTAAGTAAAGAAAGCAGATTTTTGGGGGCTAAAATAGAATCACTGCCGATACAAGCAGCTTCCTGAGAGCATTCTTCAGGACAAATAAGCGTTTTTCCTTTAGATTTTGCGAAAATAGCTGCAGGAAGAACGCCGGGAACCTTTGCTATTGCTCCATTAAGAGACATTTCTCCGAGTGCGATTACATTATTGATATCCTCTTGAGAGATAATTTCCATAGCGGATAGCAAAGCAAGAGCGATTGGTAAATCATAATGGCTTCCTTCTTTTTGAACATCCGCAGGAGCAAGATTAACGGTAATTCTTTTTGATGGAAGAGAAATTCCCATAGAAAATAGTGATGCTCGAATACGCTCTCTTGATTCTGCAACCGCTTTATCTGGTAAACCGACTATGGTAAAAGCCGGTAATCCGTTAATTATCTGGATTTGAACATCAATTTCTATAGCAGAAACACCTACAAATGAGACTGTTTTTATACTCGAATGCACCTTATTACTGCGCTCCGTCTTTATTTATACTAATATATGCGACTACTTTGATTACACTGGAAGTATTTCTAGCGCAATTTATAACTAAATCTCTTTCATATTCTGATTGTGCTGTACCGCAAATGTAAACAACACCTTTTACCGTGGTAATATCATAATTTAGAGACTGGATATTGCCATCGAAAAGCATTGCAGACTTTATTCTGGAGGTAATTCCGGAATCAGCAAATAAATCTTTTGCGTCAGGAAGATCTCCTATTGAAGTTTCATCAAATATAGCCTGAGCTCCTCCTGCTTTTTTTACAAGCTCTATAGCACGAACACACTGGTCTTTATCTTTCATATAACCGATTACTACGACTTTTCCGTGCTTTATAGAAAGCTCAACTCTATCAAATATGTCTCGATCGTTGTCAAATAAAAATTTATTTATTTCAGCCTGAAGTGCTGTATCAGAAGCTGCGCCGCCTAAACCTTTTTGATTTCGCGCAACCTCAGCACCAGCGACAGCGGTTCCTCCTATTGCCCATGAAACAGGATCACATGACGATAAAAATAATAAAGAACATGCAGAACTCATAATAAACAACAATTTTGATTTCTCAACAGCCATAAAACCTCTCAAACAATTCAATATTATTTAATATTAACTTTTTTAGTAAAAATGGTGTAGTCCCTAACCTAATTTAACTATTCCACCCCCAACTGTTATCATAGGAGCAGAAACTTTTGTCATAGCCTGCCCGGCGACTTCTACCATAACACCGGAAAATTTAGCCTGAACATTAGCTTTTAATTCCATATTCAGAGTAGCTTCAGCTTTAACATTCAGACCTCCTTTTAATTTTAAATCTCCTCCGGCGCCAGATTCGATAGAAACTGCGGCTCCGGCTCCTGATTTTATGCCAACTGCCCCACCCGCACCTGTTTTTATATCAAACGCAGATCCAGCACCAGTTTCACAGCTAAACGCTTGTGTGGATTTCATAGCTATTTTTGCTTTAGATTCAACAGAATAATCTTTTGTTGATTTTATATTAATTGCGTCCCCCGATTCTATTGTTATTCCTTTATCGGCTTTTATGCTTAATTCTCCGGCAATCTTAAATTCACATTTACCATCTCCCAATTCTATGAACATATCTCCTTGTTCTACAGAACAGGCAAAACCTCCTTGTTTCATAGCAATACCTAATGATCCATTACTTAAAGCTATTGTAAGATTTCCTTGAGCTATACTGATTTCGTTATTTCCTTGCGTTAGAGTCGTCATTTTATTCCCCATAGCTAATGTAGTGGTTTGATTGCCTTGAGTTAGTGTTGTGGTTTGATCTCCCATAGTTAATGTAATACTTTGATTTCCTTGCATAATACTAAGAGAATGATCTCCTCTGTTAAGAGTTGTACTATGATCGCCATTATCCGGCCCCATAGCTTTTAATGTAACTGATCTACTTCCCTTAAATATTTCCAACGTATCATTTGATTCTTCGATTTCTGTTTTTCTGGAATTTTTGATATTTACGTACTCATCTTTTTCAGCATGCAGATAAATTTCCTGCTTGTTATCCTCATCTGTGAAACGCAATTCATTGAACTTTTTATTGCTTTTATCTTTAAAAGTCGCCATTTTTATACCAGACTGCATTTTCTCTTTCTCAGTGTATGGCGGCAGAAATTGATCATTATACACGCACCCCACAACAATGGGACGATCTGGATCCCCTCCGACAAAAGCGACTACAACTTCTTGTCCGACTCTTGGAACAAATACATGTCCCCATCCACTGCCGGAAAGAGGCTGCATGACTCGAATCCAACATGAACTATCCTCGGTATCGCTTGCTTTTCCTAATTGATCCCAATGAAAATGTACTTTTATCGAGCAATATTTATCAACGAAAATATCCTCTCCCGATGAACATACGACAACAGCTGTTTGAGTTCCCGCAATTTTCGGATGCATGGCGATTCTGGGAGGACGAA
>JAFUZX010000068.1 GCA_017476405.1 Alphaproteobacteria bacterium
GATTCAGGATTAAGAATTTCATATTTTACAGAGAAATAATCTTTATCTGATATACACTCGGTTACTTTTACCCGTTCCAGACCTTCTATCAAAATTTTTACTGTATTGTCAGGTAATCTAAGCAATTGCAGTATATTTCCCAAAACACCGATATGATATAAATCATCGTATGTCGGGTCATCATTTTGAAGGCTTTTTTGCGTTAGAAGGACAATTTTCTTATTTCCTTCCATTGCTGCATTAAGCGCATTTATAGATTTTTCTCTTCCTACAAAAAGAGGAACAACAATATGCGGAAAAACTACAAGATCCCTAATTGAAAGTACGGGACAAATATTATTGTCGTTATCCAAGTTTAATTAACTCCCAGCAAAAACACTATTTTTAGTATCTGAGTATTTTAATATAGGTTTGCTCTTTCCTTCAATAACTTCTTTTGAAATTATTACTTCTTCGATGTTTTTATATGATGGTAGTTCATACATAACATCAAGTAAAATTGATTCCATTATTGAGCGAAGACCTCGTGCGCCGGTTTTTCTTTCTAAAGCCAGTTTTGCTACGGCTGATATGGCATCTTCCTCAAAAACAAGTGATACACCTTCCATTTTAAATAATTGCTGATATTGCTTTACAAGAGCGTTTTTAGGTTCAGTAAGTATTGATATCAGAGCTTTTTCGTCCAGATCATTCAATGTAGCGATTACCGGCAATCTTCCGATAAATTCCGGAATTAATCCGTACTTTAACAAATCTTCAGGCTCGACTTTTTCAAATAATTCTCCAATTTGCCGATCTTCTTTATCTTTTACATCTGCTCCAAATCCAATAGATGATGTATCGCCACGAGCCGCAATGATTTTATCCAATCCCGCAAATGCCCCACCGCAAATAAATAAAATATTTGTAGTATCAACATGTAAAAATTCCTGTTGAGGATGTTTACGACCGCCTTGTGGTGGAACTGAGGAGACTGTTCCTTCCATAATTTTCAGTAAAGCTTGTTGAACACCTTCACCTGAAACATCTCTTGTAATTGATGGATTATCTGTTTTCTTGGAAATTTTGTCGATTTCATCAATATAGACGATTCCCATTTGTGCTTTTTCAACATTATATTCAGCTGCTTGAAGTAATTTTAAAATGATATTTTCTACGTCTTCTCCAACATAACCTGCTTCTGTAAGAGTAGTCGCATCTGCCATAGTGAATGGTACATCGATTATTTTCGCTAAAGTTTGAGCAAGTAAAGTCTTTCCTGTTCCTGTTGGACCAATTAATAATATATTTGATTTTGAAAGTTCCACATCTGTTTTTTGAGAAGTGTGGGCAAGTCTTTTGTAGTGATTGTATATAGCTACTGATAAGACTTTTTTTGCTTTATCTTGGCCTATAATATAATCATCCAATGTCTTACAAATTTCTTGAGGAGAAGGAAGTGAATTTCGATTTTTCGTCATTTGATTTGACGGATTTTCTGAAATTATACCCGCACATAATTCTATGCATTCATCGCATATATATACAGTAGGGCCGACAATCAGCTTTTTAACTTCATGCTGTGTTTTTCCACAAAAAGAACAGCGTAAAGTCTCTTCACCGTTTACTGTCTTTCCCATTGTACCTCCTAAAAAATATCTCTAACCAAACACCAAGCGATTTATTAAGTGTATTCTCTCATCAATATTCAAAAAAAAACTTAATTTTATAATTTTTTTTCTCAAAAAGATTTTTTTACGTTAATTCAGCTTTTCAGAATATATCTTCGACGTTAGAAGAATCAGCGCCGGTTTTTTACAACATCTCTCTATTAATTTTTATTTCATATTTTTCCCTGGATAAATATCCGACCAGTTGTTGATATAAATCATCAGATACACTTCTGACTAATTCAATATGGCATTTTGTATTTATTTCGTTGTCGACATCTTTTATCGGAATGATCTTTTCAACTTGAGCTACAACAATAGATGTTCCAAAATCTTTGTAGAATGTTGTACCTTTCTCTTTTTTGAATGCTTGATCAGCAAAGTTTGCGGCAACTTCCATCATTTTCTGTTCCTGAGGCGTTAATTTTTTCTCTTTATCATTTTTACTATCCTTTTTTTTAGGATCTTTCTCAATTATACCGCTTCTGTAAAATGGTTTAGTAAAAGAAATTTTCCTTTTATTTTGAAGGGCGATTGTTGAAAGAGATACTCCGTCTTTCGCTTTTTCACAAAATAGTGTGGCGAGTTCTATGGCTTTATCATGTTGTTTGCTTTTTTTCCATTCTATTGAAACTTTGTCTGTTATATCAGCAAATTTCGCAACATGTTTTGGCGTTATTGAATCAACATGAACTAACCATAAAAATTTCTTTTGTTTTTCATTTATTGATTCAGCAAATGAGCTATCACTTCCTTCTTCAGTAGAAAATGCGACAGTATGGATATCCGTTTTATATTTCGATGCCGCACTGGAAGAGGAATCTTTATTTAATGTTGATGCGCTTGCGTTTTTTATACGCATAACGTGTAAGTTAAATTTTTTTATGACTTCGTCAATGTTTTCACCAGCTATAAGAGCATCTTCTATTTGACGAGTTTTATCATCGATCTCATTTTGTAATTTATTTTGCTTTATTTCATCAATTATTTCTTTTTCCATTTCAGCATACGTACGATCTTCACGTTCCGGTGATGTTTCATAATATTCTTTCTTTTCATCTTCAGAAATCGTTATGGTTTTCGCAATATCGTCTTCAAATAATTCGATCACTGTAAAATCTCGAGTCTCATTTACGTAAAAAAGTTCCTGATTATTATTGTAAAATTCTTCAAGATCTTCTTTGCTAGGCTTTTCTGAAATAACTAAAGAGCTTGGATCTATTTCTAAGAAACCTAAAGTCCTTTTTTCAAGATTGGACTGTATAAATTTATCCAAAGATTTATATACGGAAATATATTTAAATGGTGCTTTTATTAAAGCGTTTTTTATGTCTTTTCCGGAAAATTCTATAAACATAGCCTCCGATACATTTATATTGTGTAAGAAATTTCTGAGCATACCTACATTAAAATTGCCTTCTTTATCACGAAATAACCCCATTCCCGCTATGTATTTTTTTATTGTTTCTTCAGATATCGAAAATCCGAATTCGGAAGCAGTTTGATCAATTACATTTTCCCAAATTATTTGATGTAATATGTTATTTATTTCCGTTTTTTCATCAATATTTTTTTCATGAGAACGCAGCATATTTAGCTTTTTACTTTTTTCCATAGCAAACATTGTAGGAGTGATTTTTACACTGCCGATCTTTACTATATAATCATGTCCGGTAATTCTTCTTATTATATCAAATATACCGAAGCAAAAAACAAATGTAGAAGCTAATACTCCCAAGAAAATTTTGAAGGTTGTAGAATTAGCGTGTTTACGAATGAACTCTAGCATATTTATTCCCAGATTTTTAACTGTTATATTATATAATCGGCTTCGTTTGTTGGGCAACTAAAAAAATTAGGAGAAATACATGAAATTTATAATAGCTAACTGGAAAATGAACGGTAATCTATCTCTTATAGAAGAGTTTAAAGGGGAATTCAGCAATAAAAGATCGAACGAAGAAGTCAAAGTAATTATTTGTCCGCCAGTTTCATTGATTAATAAATTTGTATCTGAAAAATGTGAAAAAACATTAGTAGGAGCGCAAAATTGTTTTTATAAAGATTCAGGAGCGTTTACCGGCGAGAATAGTCCGAAATTATTGAAAGAATTAGGATGTGAATACGTTATTTTAGGCCATTCTGAGCGTCGAAATATTTTTAATGAATCAGATGAACTGATATTTAATAAATGGAATGCTGCAATAACGAAAGATCTTACGCCTATTTTGTGTATAGGTGAGAAAGCTGATGAACGGTCTCGATGGAAGGATGTTTTAGCTGCTCAATTGGAATCTTATTATAAAGATTCTTCACTTGATTTTCATGGAACGATATTTGCTTATGAACCGGTGTGGAGTATCGGTACAGGAAAAATTCCTTCCGTTGAGGAAATTGGTGAAGTAATGATGTTTATACGTAACTTGCTTGGTTCATCTAAAAATTATTATGTGGTTTACGGTGGATCTGTAAACGGCGATAATGCTTCCGATATTCTCAAAATAAGCGAATTAGATGGTGTATTAGTCGGATCAGCGAGTTTAAAACCGGATGAATTTAAAAAAATAATTGATGCTGCTTAGTTTTTTTTAAAGATCAATAATCTAAAAAGCAAAATTTTTTTTGAAAAAACGCAATGATGCTGTACAATTTGCGTTCGTAGGGTATTTAAATGTTTTTTGGAGAACTGTAAATGGATGAAGATAAACGTAATTTACTGATATTTCTGATTACTTCTTTTTTAATATTAGTGGGATATCAGTATTTTTTCGAAGAGCAGAAAGATCAACAAAAGATTACCGCAGTGAATGGAACAAGCTCGGAAGAAACAATGGTCGCCGCACAATCTTCTACCAGAACAGTTTTTGAATCCAAAGACCCGATAAAAGCTGTAGAAATTCGTATAAACTCAAAAAAATTGCGAGGAATAATTTCTACACTTGGTATGCAATTTAATAATGTATTACTTAAAAATTATAAAGAGGACGATAAGTTAGAAAATGTTTCTGTTTTCGGAAAATTAGATGACGATAATAAATACTATGCTAGTTTAGGATGGATTTCAGATGACAATAATGTAATTGTCCCAAATAACGATACGATATGGGAAACAAAATCAAAAGAGTTAACCGAGGAAACTCCCATATTAGTTACATGGGATAATCATAATGGACAGTTATTTGAGCGACAAATATCAGTTGATGATAATTATGTCATGACGATTACAGATAAGGTGCGTAATTATGGAGATAAACCAGTTTCTTTGCGATCGTTAACTCAAATCCATAGAGAATTCAAAAAAGATTATACAAATACGTGGTCTGCATATGAGGGGCCTTTAGGATATCTTGATGGAAAACTTAAAGAAATTAGTTATAACGATATAGTGAAAGAAGGAATAATAAATCATCATACAGTTGGTGGATGGTTTGGAATTACTGATAAATATTGGCTTGTTGCGTTTATTCCTGATCAAACCGCAGATCTTAATGTATCATATTATTATAAGCCTTTCCAAAATAAAGATGAGTATCATGTAGATAGTGTCGGATCATTAATTACAATTGCGCCATCACAGGAAATTTCCAGAACTTATCATATCTTTCTCGGAGCGAAAGAAATTAATACCTTGGATATGTATGAGCAAAAGCTTGGGGTAAAGCATTTTGATTTGGCTATTGATTTCGGTTACTTATATGTATTGACGAAGCCTTTACTATATTTGTTAGCTTTTATAAAAGAAACTATCGGTAGTATGGGGTTAGCGATTTTAATACTTACGTTAATGATAAAATTGTTGCTTCTTCCTTTGGCTCAAAAATCATATAAATCAATGAACAGAATGAAGAATATACAACCGAAAATTCAGGAATTACAGCGAAAATACGCTAATGACAGAGTAAAACTCGGACAAGCTGTATCTGAGCTATATAGAAAAGAGGGAGTCAGCCCGGTAGGAGGTTGTTTACCTGCTTTATTACAGTCACCGGTGCTGATTGCTTTATATAAAATATTATATATTTCAATTGAGATGAGACAGGCTCCATTTTATGGGTGGATTTCTGATTTATCTCTTCCTGATCCGGTGTTGTTAATTAATTTGGGAGGTTTGTTACATTTTGATCCTCCTGGATTCTTACAAATCGGTATTTGGCCTGTTTTGATGGGATTATCAATGTATTTACAGCAAAAAATGACGCCAAATTCGGCTGTTGACCCTACTCAGAATATGATGATGTTGATAATGCCTATAATGTTTACTTTTATGTTTGCTCAATTACCTTCTGGATTGGTAATTTATTGGACTTTTAGTAACGTATTATCATTAATACATCAATATTTAATGATGAGAGCTGATATGTTGAGGTTACAAAAAGCTAAAGCGGCCAAAGATAAAAAAGCCATAAAATGATCTCAATAAAAGAATTATTTAGTGAAAAACCGAAATTTATAGCTGGGGCATCATCTATTGAGCAAATCCCGAATAATCTTTATATGCCTGAGATAGCATTCGTTGGGCGATCTAATGTCGGAAAGTCATCTTTAATTAACGCTATTGTAGGAAGCGATGAC